>WGEI01000129.1 GCA_015492875.1 Anaerolineae bacterium
ATGGGGAAGTTGTCGGCATTATTGGCAAAAATGGGGCGGGCAAGAGCACTTTACTTAAACTGCTCTCCCGCATCACCTATCCCACTGAAGGGCGCATCGAACTCTATGGCCGTACCGGGTCTCTATTAGAAGTTGGCACAGGTTTTCATCAAGAACTCACTGGGCGCGAAAACGTCTATATGAATGGCGCTATTCTCGGCATGTCTAAGCGTGATATTGACCGCCGGTTTGATGAAATTGTGTCATTTGCTGGGGTAGAGCGCTTTATTGATACACCCGTGAAACATTACTCTAGTGGCATGCGCTTGCGTTTGGCTTTTGCTGTGGCCGCCCATCTTGAACCCGAAGTCCTCATCATTGATGAAGTGTTGGCCGTTGGTGATGCAGAGTTCCAGCAAAAATGTATCGGTAAAATGGGCGACTTAGCTGGAGAAGGCCGCACAGTCCTTTTCGTCAGTCATAACCTACCCGTTGTGCGCCAGTTGTGCACGCGGGGCATCCTTTTACAAGAAGGCCAAATGGTTATCGATGGTACGGTTGAAGATGCACTCAACAAGTATATCGGCGAGGTGAAAACCACAACAGGGGAGATTGTATGGGAAGACGGCATCGCCAACCCCGGCGTTACCGAGCTGAAAGTGCATGCGGTTCGTATTCGTAACCATCAAGGCGAAGTGACCGCAACTTTAGACTATGCCCAGCCCTATACTGTGGAAATTGAATATGAGCTATTAGAGCCGCTGGCGGGTTTGCGTGTGGGCTTTTTAGTGCGTACCAACATGGGGTTTGATGTTTTCAGCTCACATGATGATGAAGATATTGCCCTAGATACCATAACTAATTATCGCCAACCGGGATTTTATCAAAGCGTTTGTCAAATCCCCGGTTATTTATTGGCGCCAGGGCAGTATAATTTATCCATTAATGCAGGTATTCCCCGCCGTAAAAATTTGTGCCATGTTGCCAATGCACTTTTAATCAATCTTATCCGAACAGGCGCGCAGGGAAATACGGCGGGGGCTAGACGTAGAGGCGTTATATGGCCTTCGCTCAAATGGCAACTTTCCGAACACAGGGAAATCGCACTCAATAGCTGAGCTTATGAAAAAATATATCCTGAGATGGTTCTATCGCACGAAACTCTATAAGCAGATGGAGCAACGAATCGAACAAAACCTTGTTGCGCGTTTGGGCTTGCACCGTATTGATGATATTGAACCTGAGGATATTTCCATTATTGGGTTTCCTAAATCAGGACACACTTGGTTTAATAACTTACTTGTTGGCACTGTTTTTGGTATCGATGTGCGCAATATTCCCCAATCGATAATTAATGTTTTTATCTTTCCATTGCGTGATGGCTACTATCGCCGTTACCAAACACCTTCTTACTTTAAATCTCATTTACTTCCCCAACCTTATCATCGTCGTGTTGTTTATCTCATTCGTGATGGCCGGGATGTGATGGTGTCTTATTACCATTATCGCCATGCTCTTGGGGATAATGTAACTTGGGAAGAGCATATCAAGAACCCTACGCCATATGGTTACTGGCATGAGCATATCCAGCGATGGTTAGATAACCCTTATCAGACGGATGTATTGACCATCAAATACGAAGATTTGAAAACAATACCCATCAAGCAATTACAACGATTTTGCGAATTTGCTGGTATTGAGCGCGATATAGAGCAATTACAGTGGGCGATTGATAATGCTGCCTTTGACAAAATGCAGCAGCGTGAAGAACGTTTTGGGATGCCCAATAACTTCCCTAGAGACAAGCGATTTGTTCGCAGAGGGAAGGTGGGGAGCTATAAAGATGAAATGCCGCCCGAAATGTTGGATGTTTTCATGAAATACGCGGGCGCTATGCTACGGCAGCTGGGCTATCTAGATGGAGAATAGTAATGGTAACTTTTGCTAAACGGCTGAAAAGACGTCTATCTCGAATGATAAAAGGCGATACCCGTACTCATTCATTGCCTTCTGTTATTTATCAAAGTCGCTATACCAACATCTACCATTGCACTGTGCCTAAAGCGGCTAGCCGTTGGCTTCGGTCTATTTTGTTAGACCCCCGTACTTATCAGTATTCCGGGTTAGAAGGCATTGATTTTTATCAGAAAATTTATAATCCACGCTATGGTATTGAAACCCGTCCAGTTCATGAGCGTGTATATACTGATGAAATTCCAGAGGGTTACATAGTTACGCCGCTTTATATGGGGTATGAAGGGTATCGTGCTCTACAAAAACCGCCCCAACATCGGGCATTTTTTATAATGAGAGACCCCAGAGATTTAGTCGTATCATGGTACTTTTCTTCACGTTATTCTCATGCTGTTATCGGTATATTAGTAGATGTTCGCCCTAAGTTAGAGTCTATGTCGGTGTCGGATGGTTTGTTATATAGCATTGATTTTTGTGCTGAGCGTATTTTTCCTGCGATGGCGAGTTGGGTAGAGGAAGCTGTAAATGATCGTTCTGTGTTGGTGCTTAAATTTGAAGATTTAACCCAGCCTAACAATTTTCACACTATGAAGAATCTTTTCCAACATTGTGATATCAATATACCCACCGATGTTATACAGGCATTGCTGGCTGATTATAGCTTTGAAAAAATGGCTGGCCGCCAGCGAGGAAAAGAAAACATCAAATCGCATTATCGCAAAGGGGTTGCCGGCGATTGGAAAAATTATTTTTCAGACAAACATTTAAGCTATTATGAATCCGTTGTTGGCGATTTGAACAGTGTGCTAGGGTATGATTGATACTTCATCTTTGAACATTCGCCTTGTTCAAGATATTCAGGATAATTTACCTCAAAACCCAATTTTTATCGTTGGCGCTCCCCGCTCTGGTACAACTTTGCTCCAGGCTTTGTTATATACACAGCCTAACATCGTTTCTTTTCCTGAAACACATGTTATTCATTATTTTTTGCCGCGCATTACTGATAGCAATGGTAATGTTGATTTACAAGTTTTTCGAAGGGCATATGTAGCAGAGTTTGAAGATAGAACGCAAATTTTTTTGAGTGCCCCATATTGGGATTATTTGGAATTCAAGGCTTCGCAATCATCGTTAACCGGTAAAGTCTTTTTCGAGTTTGTTGTATCTATTTTTTTAGCTGCAGAGCCACAACCTTTGCCCTCAGGCTATCGTTGGCTAGAGAAAACCCCAGCGCATATTTACCACTTAGAGACAATTTTGCAATGGTATCCTCATGCC
>WGEI01000130.1 GCA_015492875.1 Anaerolineae bacterium
AGAAGGTGCGCCAATCATTGGCCCCTAGGTCATGGGCAGCATCAATAAAGCGAAAGTCAAAGCGCTCTACAGAAGCATATATCGGGAGCACCATGAAAGGCAAAAAGCCATAGACCAAGCCCAGCAGCACCGCAAACTCGGTATTCAACAGTTGTAATGGCTCTTGAATAAGCCCCCAATTCAACAGCGCTTCGTTAATCACGCCCTCTTTACCGAGCAAAACGCGCCAAGCGTAAGTGCGCACGAGGAAGTTCGTCCAAAAGGGCAAAATGACCAAGAACAGGCTGACGTTACGCACCCACTGTAAACGGCGGGTACTGATGAAAAACGCCAGCGGATAGCCAGCAAGCAGACAAATCGCGGTGGTTAAAAAGGATAGCCATAACGACCGCACCAAAATGGGCGAAAAAACATTAAATGTGCGGTCATAGTGCTCCAGCGTGAGCGGCAAAACGCCCTGCCCGCCTTGCCCGCGCGTCAAAAAGCTGACGGCAAGCACAATGAGCAACGGCAAAATAAAAAAGGCCACCAGCCAAAAGATGGCGGGAAACGCAAGGAGAAAGTGGCCAGAAAAACGTTTGTGAAGCGGCGTCATAGGCGTAACATCATTCTATCAACAAGCGCTATAGGATTTTCCAATAATATAAATCGTATATGGAAATTGAGCAAATATTACGACACATTTTCGAGCATATGCCCCAGTTCCCTAGAAAACAATGGGATATATCGTTTAACCTGATTTTAAGATTTCGCCAACCTGTTGCCGATTATTGTGCGGCGGTTTATACTCTCTTCGCTTCGAAATAAAAAGGGTGGATTAAGGGAATTCTCATCATGACAATTTCAACCTTCATCAAACGCCGTACGGGATGGCTGGCGGTTATTTTATTGTCCCTATTGACCGTTAGTTCTCTCGCTCCTGTCGGCGCACAAACCAATATCGTTATCAACGAATTTGCGCCCAAAGGTTCAGAATGGGTAGAACTCTATAACCCAACCGGCGCGGCAATCAACGTAGGTGGCTGGTATTTAGATGACGCCAATTGTGGCAGTGGCACTTCGACGATACCAGCAAGCACAACCATTCCTGCGGGTGGCTATTTGGTCGTCAATTCAGGGGGGGCTGGGGATAATTTCAGCCTCTCTAATACGGGCGACCGCGTTGTATTGTGTGATGCAAGCGATAATGAAATAGACCGCGTCACTTATGGGAGTATGGGGGGAGCGCCAATCGCCCCTAGCGCATCGGGCGGTTCGCAATATTCAGTTGCCCGCGTGCCCAATGGCAACGATACTGATGATGACGCCCGTGACTTCAACTTTGATAACACGCCAACACAGGGGGCAGCCAACGATGCTCCAGCGGTTAATCTTGGCAGCAGTGTTGTCATCAACGAAATGGATAACTATCCCACCAGTGGCAACGATAGACTGGAACTCTATAACCCGACAGGCTCGCCCATTAGTGTCGCTGGTTGGTATATCAGCGATGGCGATGACGTTGCGATATTAAACGCTGGCCTCACCGTTCCCGCAGGCGGCTACCTCATCATCGAGGAAGACGTGGACTGGACAGAAGAAGCCAGTTCTGGCGTTGACTTCACAAGTAGCGATGTAGCCTATCTATTTGACAGTTCTCGCGTGCGAGTTGATCAGATTGGCTGGAACGGCGAGTTTGAAGACGATTGCTTCGCCCGGGTGCCAGATGGCGCGGGTGTGAATGATGGCTATAACTGGTCTTCTTCCGATGGTGGCAATACATGGGTAGACCAAGCCTGCACCTTAGGTACAACGAATAACCCCAGTGTGACGATTACCTATATTCATAACATTCAGGGCAACAGCACGACACAAGGCGCAGGCGGCGCGCATGATGATGTTAGCCCAATGAACGGCAGCACTGTGACGGTGCAGGGCGTTGTCGTGGCCGATTTTCAGGGTGCGACAGGTGTCAATGATGATAAGCTCGATGGCTTTTTCTTGCAGGAAGAGAGCAGTGATGCCGACGCCGATACTAGCACCTCTGAAGGTATTTTCGTGTATTGCGGTAGTTGCCCGACCAATGTTGAAGAGGGCTATTTAGTCACCGTGACAGGCTCGGTATCGGAATATTTCGGCATGACGCAGATTAGCGCCACTAGCGCAAGCGATATTACTGTCGACGATACCAATACAGCCGCTAACCTCGTGCTAGTCACGCCCGCGACCATAGATTTACCTGTGGTTGGCGATATTGACGATTACTATGAGCAGTTTGAGGGGATGTTGGTACAATTTAGCGATACCCTCACCGTGACTGAGCTTTATTTGCTGCCGCGCTATGGGCAACTCACATTGAGCGAGGGCGGCAAACTTCGCCAGTATACACAGGATGCAACTTTGCCGCTTAACGCTACAGACTATAACAACCATCAGGACAATGTAGCACGGCGGCAAATCATCCTCGATGACGATAACAACGTGCAAAATGAAGATCCGGTCTATCATCCCCAACCCGGCGGCTTCAGTGTGAGTAATTACGTGC
>WGEI01000131.1 GCA_015492875.1 Anaerolineae bacterium
CAAATTGACCCGCATAATGGTATGGTGCAAGCTCAATATGCCATACCAGATGATGGACTCGCGCAAGCATTAGCAGCAGGTAGTGAGGGAACAATTTATGTCGCTGATGGGGGCTGTGGGTGCGTGCGGGTATTTCGTGCCAATCGGGGATGGCAGCAACCGGTTATGAGCGATTTCGCAGCAGATGCGCCCCGTAGCATAACTGTAGACAATGAAGATAAGCTATATGCTACAGATATTCTGAATGGCGAGGTTGTTGTCCGTGTCTATCACGATGGGCAAGAAGAAGCGATTACCTTTAGTGAACCGTTATTCAGCCAACCATTATTAGCGACAAACCGCGCTGACCAAGTTTTTGCATTGGATGAAAGCGGGGAGTTATTCTCCCTAGAAGATGGTGTGTTCACTTCTCAATCCCTGCTTAATATCACAGGCAATATCGCAGACTTCGCCTTTGACGCATTTAACCGCCCGACAGTAATAACAGATGCAGGTGTCTTTATTTTCGATGCGCAAGGAGAAGTGATTGAAAATATCGGGAACTTGGTAACCGCGCCTGATGACCTTGTTGCTGGCGATATTTACAGCCCCCGTAGCACTGCTATAAGTGCAGATAACACGGTTTACATCGCCGATAGTGACGGCACTTATAGCCGTATCAACGCCTTTAGCCGTGGCATAGCGCCCCATCGGTTAGGCAACCTGCAACTAGTCACTGATGTCATTGTCGGGGGCACATTAACCCGTGATAATGGGCGTCATATCTGGCTGTTTTCGGGAAATAGTGGCGAAGAAATTGTTTTAAGCGCTATTGATGCTAGCGGCTTCGGCATGGTCAATGTGGCGTTACGGCTCTATGCACCAGATGGGCAAGAAATCGCCTTCAATATGGACGCTGATAGCGCCGATGCCACTTTGCCAACTATTTTTGATGCGCAGTTAGGGCCTTTAACCCTACCAACAAGTGGCATTTATTACATCGCGGTTGAGCGTGAAGATGGTGAGGGCGATTATCGTTTAGCGCTCACTACAACGAAAAATAGCGGCTATCCCGTGACCGTACAAGGTTTCTTAGATGATGCAATACCGCGCCAACGCTGGCAAATTGCATTCACCGCAGGGGAAACGATACATATTATCTTAGCGGCACAAACCCCTAACCTAGACCCCATAATTCGGTTGTATGGGGAAGACGGCAGTTTGATAGCAGAAAACGACGACGGTGAGTTCATCGCCCCTGATGCAGAGCTTACGTTTACCGTGCCCAATGATGGTGTGTATATTGTTGAAGCCGCCCGATTCAGTGGCTTTGGCCCTTATATGCTCATGGTTGAGGGAGAATAGCTAATAATAGGTCTCGCCCTCCTGTGGTAGCTCATCGGCGTCTTGCGGGGGATGGCTGCGTGAATGGCCATAACGTTCGCGCAGCTCTATGCTATGGAAATACCACGCCACGGCCAAAGTTGCGCCGCTAAAAATCCCCCCCACGAGAAAACCGACGATGAGCGCCTGTAAGAAGCTGTTTTGTTGAGCTAATGAAACAAGCGTCATGGCGATAATACTGCCCAATACACCACCGCCAGCGAGCATCATCGGCGAAAGCCATTCACGGCGAATGCCGATATACATCATCACCAAAATCACAGCGAAAACGGCGTAAAATAAGAGCGCGGTCGGTTGCATATTCGCTCTCCTTAATCAATCTAACGAGCGCAATACTGCCCGTACAGGCGAACCACAAGCTAAATCTAATTTTAATGGCAAAGCGATAAGTTCGTAATCACCATCGGGTACTGCTCGCAACAACAAAGACTCCAGATTGACCAGACCATGACGATGTAGCGCATGGTGACAGGGCAATTCTTTGCTGTCAAAAGCATCTACAGAGGGAGAATCTAGCCCAATAAGGCGATAATTCAGCGAGGCGAGGTGCGCTATCAATTCCTCACTGAGATACGGAAATTCATCTGGCCATTGGTCATCCTCTAAATCACTAACATGGCTGTGAATGAGCAAGCGCTCTCCCCCAGACAAGTTGATATGGGCAAAATCATCTGGCGCTAAAGGGCCGTTACGCTTAGACACAGTTACCACACGGGCACGCCCAATATAAGCGTCTAAGGGCATGGTAGCGGGATGATGGCCACCAGCAATGAAATGATAATAAGCATCGGCATGTGTGCCTGTATGCGCGCTCAGCGTCAATGTGGTGAGATTGACGGAAGCGCCTTCAGATAAGCGCAAGAGGGGTTGGCATTGGTAAGGCGCATCACCAGGCCATACCTGTGTTTGGGGCGATACGCGGCGGGTAATATCATATATCATGGAAAAACTCACCTTTGGGCGATATGTTCACAATGCAAAGAGTTTTTCTAAAAAAGTAGTCGTTTGTTATTCTAGCGTCTAAAATAGAGTTTGAGCGTTTAGGTAAAAATTTCTGGACAATATATGGAGTTTTTCATGACAAAACTTTTTGACATCAGCGGCAAGGTAGCCATTGTTACAGGTGCATCGCGCGGTATTGGCCAAGCAATTGCAGAGCGTTTCGCCAGTGCTGGCGCAAAGGTGGTTATTTCCAGCCGTAAGCAAGAAGCATTAGACGCGGTTGCCGAGCAAATCAGAAATAACGGGGGCGAAGTTCTGGCCATCGCTGCCCATAATGGCGATAAAGCGGCGTTGCAAATACTGGTGGAAAAAACCGTTGAAACGTATGGCGGGGTTGATATATTGGTCAATAACGCCGCTACAAACCCACATTTTGGCTCATTATTAGAGGCGAGTGATAGCCTATGGGAAAAGACGATACAGGTCAACATCATGGGCAATATCTGGCTGTGTCAGGCGGTAGTGCCCCATATGCGCAACGCTGGAGGCGGCAAAATCATCAATGTCGCGTCTATAGTGGGCATGTTACGGCCCGGACAGTATCAAGGGATTTATAGTGCCACTAAAGCCGCCGTCACGAGCATTACCCGAACGCTGGCGATGGAATTGGGCGGCGACAATATCCAAGTCAATGCTATCGCACCGGGACTGATTAAAACAGCATTCGCCCGCGTATTATGGGAAAATGACGAACTACGGCAAACCGTTGAAGCCAGAACACCTGCGGGGCGAATTGGCCTGCCGGCAGACATTGCAGGTATGGCGCACTTTTTAGCTGCCCCAGAATCCAATTACTGCACAGGAGAGATTTTTGTCGTTGATGGTGGCATGACGATAGGTTCGCTATAGATGGAGGTCAACAAGCGTTTTGCAATTTGAACTTTATACTGAGAAAACAGTCGCTCAGTGCATGTCTGCCGTGACAGAGCGGCTGGCAGCCAAAGGCACAGCATCCCGCCCTGAAATGGATGGCTGGGTGGAGAAAGGTGGGCGTTTCTCGATGGCCGTAACGACACAAATCGCCAAGCGCTTCCCAAGAAAAACCCGCCTGACAGCAACCGTAGAGCGGGAACGAGGTGTTACTATCATACGCGGCTCTGTGCCTGATGGCGTCTCTCGTGAAGGGCAGGCGATTATCTTCGGCGCTTTCTTAGCCATTGGGCTGATTCTGCTCAGCGGTGGCGATGCGTTGTTGGCGTTGTTGGCGGTTGCTTTAGGGGCGGCGTTGTATATTCCATTACAAGGTGATGCGGTAAACAGCGCCATTTTGCTCAAGGAAGTGCGGTCTATTTTAAGCGCAAAAGAGAAACCGCCAAAGAAGACAAGCGCTTCTGGCAGAACAGCGACGCGGACAACCAGAACACGACCACAAAGTTCGCGTCCGTCACAGTCAAAAAGCAGCAAATCCAGAAGTAAATCGCGCTAAAAATGGGCGGCTTAACATCTCAGCCGCCCACATCACTACAAGTTATGTGCCTGTCGAATATGATCTAGTAAAGCTTGGCTACCCGTATGAACTAGCTCATATACGTAGTTAAAGCGCCCATCATAATAAGGGTCGGGCACTTCTTCGACATCTGCTAATCCTTTGTTATAAGCATAGCTGAGGAACAAGGCGATTTCTGCGCGGGTATCTTTGCGCGCTAAACGGCGAATGCCCGATAAATTAGAACGATCCATCGCCAAAACATAGTTAAACTCGCTCAAATCGGAAGCGGTGAGTTGGCGGGCGCGCCCATGATAAGCGATGCCGTGTTCGCGTAAAACCCGCTGTGTGCCAGAATGCGGGGATTCTCCGACATGCCAGCCACCTGTACCAGCGGAGTCGGTATAGATGACGTTATCTAATCCAGCCTCTTTCACCAGATGAGCAAACACGCCTTCCGCCATTGGCGAGCGGCAGATATTTCCAAGACAAACAAATAGCACCCCAATCATCGATTATGATTCCTCAGTTGCGTCCTCAGCAGATTCTGTTTCTTCTTCTGCCTGGGTTTCGTCTTCAGTTACCTCAAGTTCCTGAGTATCGGCGGTAGTGGCAACCTGTTCTTCTTGCTCTTCTTCATCAAAGCTGGGCAGCCCTGTATTCATATCGCGGCCAGTCATGGTAATTTTACCGTCGATAAATGCACCCTCTTCTGTGGTTAGCGCATGGGCGGTAATATCTCCCCAAATGCGGCCAGTGCGAAGCAATTGCACTTTTTTGCCCGTAACATTGCCGCGAACGGCACCAGCAATAGAGATATTGCGCGCGTTAATATCGGCCTCGATACGCGCCGTTTCACCAACTAGGATATTGCCGGTAATCTCTAATGTGCCTTTGAATGAGCCATCCAAACGGACGTTGCCTTTGCTTTCTAATTTACCTTCTAGCTTGGCATTTGCCCCAAGCACTGTTTCAAAACCCAGCGGCTGATGAGAAAGTGTTGGGCGCATTGTTTCGCTAGGGGCGCCATCTTCCTGCTTGCGGTCTCTAAAAAACGCCATATTTCATACCTCACTTATCCATGATGAGGACAGCTTATAGGGTTGAGTTTAGCAGACTTCCATCAGAAATACAGCACAAATAGCATGGTCATAGTCCACCAAACCAACACAAACGGGGTGCAACGAAGACACCCCGTTATATAACAAGCGAAAGCTTATATTCCTCAGAAGAGGCCAACCACCTCGCCATCTTCATCAAGGTCAACGTTCTCAGCCGCAGGATGTGCTGGCAAGCCGGGCATCGTTCGCATATCGCCTGCGATGGGATAGATGAAGCCCGCCCCAACGCTAGCGCGCACTTCACGGATTGGGAAGATATAACCGCTTGGTGCACCGCTGAGTTTGGGGTCGTGGCTAATGCTTAAATGCGTTTTGGCCACACAGATGGGCAACTTACCGAAACCGTTCGCCTCATATGAGCGAATTTGGCGCTCTGCCAGTGGCTCATAGCTGACGCCAGATGCGCCATAGATTTCTTTGGCGATAATCTCGATTTTGTCCTTAATCGGCAAATCAAGGTCGTAAAGGAAGCGAAATTGGGTGGGTTCTTCACAGGCTTCGACAACCATCTCGGCAAGTTCAATCGCGCCGCGCCCACCTTCGGCATGATGGCGAGTGATAGCCGCACCCAGCGCGCCAGCTTCTTCGCTAATGCGTTTAATCGCCTCAATTTCTTCTGGATGGTCGCTTTCAAAGACGTTAATCGCCACGACGGGCGTAACGCCATGCAAGCGCACATTTTGAATATGCTTAATCAGGTTGGCGGCGCCTGCTTCGACATCGGCCACACTTTTCTCTAGCAATTGTGGCGGCAGGGGCTTGCCAGCGACAATTTTATACTTACCGCTATGAGCTTTAAGCGCTCGAACAGTGACTACAAGCACAGCCGCATCTGGCTCTAAACCGCTATAGCGGCATTTGATATTGAAGAACTTCTCCGCTCCAATATCTGCGCCAAAACCGGATTCTGTGATGAGATATTCGCCCGTTTTGATGCCAATGAGGTCGGCGAGGATGCTACTATTGCCATGAGCGATATTGGCGAAGGGGCCAGCATGGACTAACACGGGCGTGTTCTCCAGCGTTTGGAGCAAATTGGGGCGTAACGCCTCGCGCATTAGAGCGGCCATAGCTCCAGCAGCACCAATATCTTCGGCGGTAACAGGCTCGCCATCATAGGTCATGCCGATAACAATGCGCCCTAAGCGCTCGCGCATATCTTGTAGCGACGTAGCCATAGCGAGAATAGCCATCACCTCGCTGGCAACGGCTATATCGAAACCCGTTTGGCGGGGCACGCCATCCCATTTGCCTCCCAAACCCACAACGATATTACGCAGTGCCCGGTCATTCACATCAACCACTCGTTTCCATGTGATGGAATAGGGGTCGATATTCAATGGGTTGCCACGCATCAAACGATTATCGATCATGGCTGCAAGAAGATTATTAGCAGCGCTCACGGCGTGAATATCGCCCGTTAGATGCAGGTTGAAAATATCCATCGGGACAACTTGGGAATAGCCCCCACCAGCTGCGCCGCCTTTGATGCCAAAGGTAGGCCCTTGAGATGGCTGGCGCAGGGTCAGCACAGAACTTTTGCCAATATGTTTCATGGCCTGTGCTAAGCCAACGGCAGTCGTTGTTTTGCCCTCGCCTAGCGGCGTTGGTGTAATAGCGGTAACATCAATATACTTACCATTAGGGCGGCTTTGGACTTTATCAAGGACATCCATACGTAATTTTGCGATGTATGGATTACCATAAAGGTCAAAGTCATCTGCAGTAAGCCCCATTTGTTCAGCAATTTCATGTATGGGGCGCATATGAGCTTGCTTTGCTATTGCGAGATCCGATAGCATCGTTGTAGTTCTTCCTTAACTCAAGTGACAGTGCAATCCTTTGCTATAAGGATTGTAGCAATAGAGAGGATAAACCCTCATGCACATTCATCACGAAAAGCGTATGATTTTTCTCAAAAAAGCCTGCTATTAAGGGGGGTGCTGGAAAAGAATCGCATTTCGCACTATAGTTAAAACATTGAATCATGA
>WGEI01000132.1 GCA_015492875.1 Anaerolineae bacterium
AAATGAGGCAGCGCGATATGTTGAAGTGATGAGTGAAATAGCAGTAATAGGCCACACTCCAGCATCAGTTTATGGGAATAAGCCTATTCTACCATTGAAGCCTTTTTAACTAAAGGGGGCATTCGGGCAACCTTACCAGCTACTCAAAAACTCGCATAGGCTCTGGAATATCGGTGGGCAAAGGCGGCAATGATTGGTCAACATCTTGTAGAAACGCTCTTGCTTCTTCTACAGTGGATACTTTGCGCCAGCGCGTTTTGAAAAGCTGGGCAAGGAGGTTCATACTGTAATCAATAACGGTGCTCTGGCTGTTGACGAAGACATGCCAGCCATTTTTGGGATGCCCCAATAACGGGCGAGTCGCTCGTTGAAGTTGGATGACATTAAGCGGTATTTTCCCAATACCCACATTAACGACGATAATGTGAACAAGAGGATGTTCGGATTGTTCCATCAAATCGACCATATACAGCGTAGAGGTGGTAATATCATCAATTGAAACATCTCCCCATGCTTCAACATACATTACCCGATTTTCCAATAACCACGATATATGAAGGGTCATGATTTATCCATAGCTTACAATCTGACGATATGTTACATCACCATTATAGTGCCAATTGTAATGCGTATATCAAAATTTTTTATGAAAAAAATAAAGGGCGTCTATAATGAGCGCCCTGATGAGGATGGACAACCTTCACTTGTAATTTAATTAAAGCTGCGCAAAACATCTGGCTCTGGGTTCAAGGGTAAAGCGGGCAATGACTGGTCTACACTTTGGAGAAAAGCCAACGCCTCTTCAAAGGAGGATACCTGGCGCCAGCGGGTTTTGAACACTTGAGAGACCGCATTCATGGCGAAGTCAACCAGCCCATTGCTAGCGCTGACAAAAATATTCCAGCCATTACGTGGATGCCCCTGTACTGGGCGGCTGACATTCTGTAGTTGAATGACATTTAGTGGTATTTTCGCCGCATGATTGTAGACAATGACATGCACCAACGGCGCATCGGACTGCTCCATCAACTCTGCAATGAAGTTATTGATGTCTTGCAATTCATCAATGGAGACTTCGTTTTCTGTCTCAACGAAAATCACACGTCCTTCAACTAACCAGCCAACTTTACTAGACATAATCAACTGCCCCCTTACAAATTACACCACACTAACCTCATTATAACAATAAAGATTGTATTAAACAATTGAGATTTTAAAATTGAACATCAATGAAAACTAGCTATTTAGCCAATTTTTCAGCTGCTTAAGCGCTTCGGGAAGGGAAATGCCGTGTACCTGCCACGACCAGCCGTCTGGAACGCCGTGATGAACACCGCCAGAGAGGGGATATGGCCGCCAAAGAGCGAGGGTATTCGGATTATAAGGGGCATAGCGCGTGGGGTCTGATGGCCCTAAAATCATGGCTGTTTTTGCGCCTGTTGCCGCAGCAAAATGTGTCAAACCTGTATCGTTGCCAACATAGAGCTGGGCGTGGTATGCCAATGCGGCAATTTCTGGGAACGACAATGTGCCTACAAAAGACACATTGGGCGATTGCATATGCTGTTGCATTTGCTGAATAAGCACGCCATCTTTGGGGCCACCCAGTAGCACAATATCAGCAGATAAGCGCTTTTGTAGCCAATCAGCCAGCGCAGCAAAATGCTCTATAGGCCAACGTTTAGCATCCATAACCATACCCGGATTATTACCACCGGCAGGATTAAGTACCACGTAGCGTTCGCGCACACCATGTTTTACCAGCTTTGTACGAACAGCGGCTTCTGCTTCGGGAGTGACTGGAATATAGGGATATACTGTATCTATATCTAAGCCTAAAGCTTGAACAACATCTAAGTATATCTCGGCTTCGTGGCGCGGGGCATTGGGGGAAATAGACGCACGAAGGTTATAGCCAAAACCGCGCCCAGCACTATCTAGCCCAGCACGATAAGGGATGCCACTGAACCATACGGCCAAACTCATCAATGGTGAGCGCACCAACGAAACAGCTAAATCATATTGTCCTCGACGCAACTGGCGTACAAATCGCCAAAAATAACGCGGAGATTTCACCGGTAAAGCAACTGCGCCTGTATCTAAAATTTCATCAATGGCTGGATGACCTTCAATTACAGGCCG
>WGEI01000133.1 GCA_015492875.1 Anaerolineae bacterium
CTATCGCTGGGTTTGATGATACTCCGAAACAGGATTTTTAAGGACGCCAGTCCTTAAAGCGGGGGTAGGGGGGGCCTGCACTCATGAAACACCATACACCACAGAATTTTAAGATGGGTACACACTTTTAAAACCCCCATCCCAAATTGCACCAATTAGTTTGACACACCATTAATATGCTTTAAAATCCAGCCAACTGTGCAGCGAACTATATTTTATGGAAGGAACTTATGAGCGAAACCCATTTTGATGTAGCAGTTATTGGTGGTGGAATTGTCGGCGCGGCAACGAGCTATACGCTCGCCCGAAGTGGGCAGCGCATTTTGCTGTTAGACCAATACCAACCCGGCCATACCCATGGCAGTTCTCATGGTGATGGCCGCATTGTCCGCTTCAACTATCCCGAAGCCATTTATGTGGAAATGGCGCGGCTAGCCTATGAAGCTTGGCCACAACTTGAAGCGCAAGCCAAGCGCACCCTCGTTCAACGCACTGGTTTATGGGAATGTGCCGCAGCGGATAACCCCATTCTGGATGAACTGGAGCGCAACTTTCAGCAATACGGCATCCCTTACGAACGCTTAGTAGCCATCGAGAGCAATCGCCGCTTCCCCCAGCTCAAGCTCGGTGAAAATAGCGAAGCCATTTACCAGCCAGATGGGATGGTGGCCTATGCTACGCTCGCCGTACAAACCTATTGGCAATTGGCGGCAGAACATGGTGCACAAACCCGTAGCGACGCCTGTGTCACCGCTATTGAGCCGCTGACTGATGGGCGCATTCAACTACGTACAGCCGATGCCACTTATACTGCCGAGAAAATCGTGCTCAGCGTTGGCGGGTGGGCGAAAAAACTATTGGCTGCGCTCGGTATTGACCTGCCGTTGCGTATCACACAGGAACATATCGCCTACTTTTTGCCAGCGAAAGGCTCGCCAAGTCACCGCGTTGGCCATATGCCCAACGTCATCGACCGCCATCCTTCACCGCCAGAAAATATCTTTTATGCCTTGCCACATATTGAAGTCGCGGGGGTCAAAGCGGGCTTTCATGGCACGGGACCTGAAATTGATCCTGATGCCCGTCCAGAGATAGACATGACGCGCTTTGCGCCGGTTTCGCAGTGGATTAGCCAGCGCTTCCCCCATCTCAGTCCAACGCCCACCAACGCCCTCACTTGCCTTTACACCATCACACCCGATGAGCACTTCATCCTAGACCGCCATCCACAATATCCACAAATCATCATTGGCGCTGGCTTCAGCGGACATGGCTTCAAGTTCGGGCCTGTGTTGGGGCAAATTTTGGCGGCATTAGTGCAAGACACCGCGCCGCCGTTGCCGTTGGAGACTTTCAGTCTCAGCCGTTTCCGTCAAGAAGTGTAACGGGAACTTATCACCCCACATAACAGTTGTATGGGGGCGGCAAGCCCCCATACCCCTTGTGTTGTTCATGGGGGTTTACCACCCCCAACCCCTGTTTTAGGGCTAATCGTCAAGGCCGATTAGCCTTAAAAATCCTATTTCGGGGGATTATCAAGCGCGGCGCTAGGATGGATTATCGTAGTCATCCATCTATAGTGCCGAACAAACAGGGAGAAACTATTTGCGAAGGTCTCTCGTGCAGCGAGGGCGTTCGCCGAAAAAAGGTTTTTGCCCACTTTTTGTAAAAAGTGGTGGGGGAGCGAGGGCGAAACTCTCGCAAAACAACCTCACCACAAGACAGCCCCCGCGTAACCGCAGCACCCATCTCAAGCACTCATAAGCAGAAAATCGTATATAATAAGTTAGAAAAATCGCTCAGGAGATATGGTTTTTGGGGGTACAACGTTGCACGAGCAACGCGCCATACATAGCCGCATGTTCCCCCCCGTAATCCCGATAAATAACAAAAGGTGATGATACTATGTCTGAATTTGTTGCGACGATTACCGGCATTCCTTCCCTATCTTATGTCAACGCCCGCGTTGGCCCCGGCACCAACAATGGTAAAGTCGGCAAAATCGATAAAGGCGTAAGCGGCCTCAAAGTGCTAGCTGTAGAGCCAGATCAGCTTGGCAAAGGGTTTAACGGCAAAACCTACCAATGGTTCAAGCTACAAACGCCACTAGGGCCGGCATGGGTGCGCGATGACCTCATCACCGTTCAGGGCGATGGCGGCCAATTCGGTTATGACAACATCAGCACGCCCACCCTCGCCTTCGACCTCAAGCGAGGCGCGCCAAAAGCCCCCGCCGCACCAGCAGCAGAACCGGCCAAAGCCGCCAGCAGCAGCGCGGCAGTGCTCCCACCCTTGCCCGATGAAAAGCCCCAACAACCCGCTGAAACCAAAGTGCCCGAACAGCAAAAAGCACCGGAAGCCCCGCCCAGCCCCGATGATAAAGCGGCAGCAGGTAGCGTCCCTGTAGCAACGGGTAAAGAATACGTCGCCAAGCGCAAAGGCGAACCCATTCTCATCAGCATGGCGCAAAACGGCAGCAACGCCCGGCCCGGCCCCGGCACAGCTAGCGGCAATCGCGTCTTCAAACTGCCCTACAAAGCGCAAGCCAAAATTATAGGCGTTGCCAAAGACCCCGCCGATAAGCGCTTCTACTGGTATCAAATCGAATACAAGGGTCAAACGGGCTGGGTACGTGAAGACTACCAGCGCCTCATTAGCGGCTTTGAGCAATTTGGCGTACAGGCTGAAGACCTCTACCCCGCCCCAACCGAAAACACATGGTGGGTGCGCGATTATAACTATGGCGACCTCTTCAATAGTAGTGTGTTCGAGCATTGGGGCTGGGACCTCGGCGGCAACATCGGCGAGCCGATTATGTGCGGCCCTCATGGTGGCACTGTTATCAAAGCCGCGACCTGCCCCGCCTGTGGGTCGGCAGGGCGTAGTTCCGTGCAAGCTGGATTTTCTGTCGGCGACCCGCGCGTTTGGAATGACCCTAACTGGAACTATGGACTTGGCCATTTTGTCATCATCCGCTATGACCATGACATGCTGCCCGATTCCACCAAGAACTATCTGGCGCAAAAGGGCTTCAGCGGGGCGCACATATTCACCTTGTATGCCCATCTCTCCGGCTTCAGTGTCAAAGCGGGCGATACGCTTGGCCCCTATGACAAATTCGCCAAACTGGGGAATAGTGGCAACAGCAGCGGCCCCCATTTGCATCTCGAAATCCGCGCCGGCACCAACCGCGAGGCAACATGGGCTAGTATTAAAAACGGCCTCATGACACCCGCTGTACTATTCCTAAGGTAGGCCTATCATGAGCGAAAGACGTTTCCAAGCCACCATCAGCGGCATCCCTACGCGCGACACTGTCAATGTGCGTTTGGGCGCAGGCACAACCTTTGACCAAGTTTTCCAAGTGCCAAAAGGCATGAGTGGGTTAGAAATTCTCGAAACTCAACCCGATGTTAACGGGCGCGAAAAAGGTGGCAAAATCTACCGCTGGTTCAAACTACAGTTTCACGGCGGCGCTACCGGATGGGTGCGCGATGACCTCATCACTGTCGAGGGCGATGGCACGCGCTTCGGCTATCCCAATTTAGGCACAAACGCCACTCTCGCCTTTGACCTCACCTATGGCCAGACCACGCCACCCGCTCAAGCAGCCAGCAGCAGCGCGGCAGTGCTCCCGCCCCTACCCGATGAACAGCCCGTTGAACAGCCACAAACCGCCTTCACCGCCACCATCAGCGGCATCGCCACGCGCGACACCGTCAACGCCCGCCCCGAACCCGGCACCCATAAAGACGCTGTCGGCGAGTTGGATAAAGGCCTCAGCGGACTGAAGGTGCTCGACGTACAGCCAGATGCTAACGGGCGCGAAAAAGGTGGCAAAATCTACCAATGGTTCAAGCTACAAACGCCAATCGGCCAAGTATGGATACGCGATGACCTCATCACTGTTCAGGGCGATGGCACACCCTTCGGCTACCCCAATTTGGGCACAAACGCCGTCCTTGCGGTTGACCTCACACGGGGCGATACCAGCCCGTCCAGCGTCACCGTAAAGCCGCCAGAACAACACAAAGCGAGCAGCGCGCCCCGCCAAAGCGATAAACCACAAGGCACACAGGTGCAAGCATCTGGCGCAACGGTTGATAGTGTCGAGCGGGTGAAAAAGGCCTCGTTCCTCATCACCGCCACCTTTGAAGGCAGTGGCTACGCTGCTTATAACAACTACGATGCTGGCATCGTCAGCTATGGCTTGATACAGTTCACCCTCGCCGCTGGTAGCTTGGGCACGGTGATAGAGAAGTATCTTAACGCTTCGCAAAGCGAGACGGCCAAAGCGTTACAGGCCTACAAAGCGCGCGTCCAACAGCGAGACCCCGCGCTACGCAACGATGGCCGATTCAAAGAATTGCTCATCGCCGCTGCCAGCGAGCCAGAAATGCAAAAAGCGCAGGATGAAGTCGCCACTATTAAATACTGGAACGCCGTCATGAGCGGTTATATCGAGCCGCGTGGGCTAAAAACGCCGTTGGCATGGGCGCTCCTCTTTGATATGGGCGTTAACTTCGGCACTGGGCACGGCTTCGTTCGCTTAGCCGAAGAGCAGCTGGGCGTGCCTAAGCGCTCTCGCCCCGGCGAAAATGGTATCACCGAAGAACAGCTCATCACCCGCGTAGCAGAATTGCGCAAAAAATCCCACGACACACAGGCCGAGCGCGATAACCTGCCCGGCCTCAAAGTGCGGGGCGATTTCTGGATGAAGCTCATCCGACAGGGTGATTGGGCCCTGCAGGGCGATGCTAACGGCAATGTCAACGTGAAAGGCCGCCTCATCCAAGTCCGTAACCCATAGCGTTGGCGATAACAAAACGCTAAAGACGTTAGTGCTTCAGCTGTCTCTTATACACATCTCC
>WGEI01000134.1 GCA_015492875.1 Anaerolineae bacterium
AATTAGCCCAGCCAGCTTCAAATTTTGTGCAATTGTATATGGTGTGTCTCCAACTTCGACAATAAAACGGATTGGCGAATCATCAGTGCCCAGCGGGGTGATGAGTTCATCTTGACGCGAGGATAAGCTGAGGCGAATCAGCGAGGTTTGCACAAAATTCACAATGTCGCCGTCAGATAAAATGAGTAAAAAACCGATGCCAACAGCTAGGATAAAGCCACCGACAAAGATAAGGCCAATAACTATTCGTAAACCGCGCCCCAAATCGTATTCTCCATAAATTTTTGCAGTTCATACAGACAGTATACACACACTTTTTACATAATAAGCGTCATCGTTGAGGAGGCGTTGTGAGGCCGTCACGTAACGCATCTAGATAGGTTTGAAGCACGATTCGCGCGGCCAAATCATCAATAGGTTCGCGCGGATGACGCCCTATTTCTCTTCCCAATTCCCGCGCTTCTTCGCTGGTCAAATATTCGTTCCAAAACACAATTGGCAGTGGAACGGCTTCTGCCAACTTACTCGCCCAATTGCGGACGCGGTCTGCTTGTGTATAAGCCCCTTGTGGTGCATCATAACTCACGGGCAAGCCCACCACGAAAGCGGCGATTTGCTCTCGCTCAACAATAGCGGCAATCTCAGCAAAATCTTCTCGCTTAGAGCGACGATGCAATATCATCAATTCCCGCGCGACAATGCCATTCGCATCGCTAACCGCCAATCCAATGCGCTTCAGGCCATGATCAATCCCCAATAATCGGCTAATCATTCACCATCATCCGTAATAATCTGTATACGCACTGGCAATAATGGCATTTGGCCAAACCACGCTGGCGTAATCACAATTTGCGGTAGCGTTCCTTCAGCAAGGTCAACGGTATTCACCAAATAGTTCAACGCATCTTCCACACTTAACCCTGCCAGCCGCTGCTGAAGCATAGCCGTATTCACCTGACCAGCCACAGTCGCACTGCCTGTCATATCGAACGTGATTTGTCCAGTCTGCGGGTCATACGACACAGGGCCTCGTGTATAGCTGGGGTAGTCAATAATCACCCGTCCACGAGGGATATTCATACGAGCGCGTGCAACTTGTTGCGCAAATGCTTCATCAATCATAAATGCTTCAACAACCACACGCATTGACAACGAAAGTGTATCGGTAATCTCGCCAACTTCAGCGCTATAGCGCACCCAGTCACTGCGTTGAGAGGCTTCATCAACCCGTAGCGTTTCCGGTACAATAAACTGTGTATCACTCGTTGCGCGCGCTTCCATTTCAAGAAACGCCTGCGTTTGCAACTGTTGCAACACGGCAGACCGTAAACGACGATAGTCATCTTCGCTAACAGCGGGCAAAATGCGGGTCTCCCCGCCAAACGTTGCCGAAACATTCCGCACTGTCACGGCATCCTCCAATGGGCCAACCACCGTGTTAATCATACCCGCTTCTACATTACCTATATCGCCCGCGAATGTGCCGCGCGCTTCAACGCCAACCTCAACTTGTTCGCCTATTCCCGCTGGCACAATGACATCCTCTACAGTTTGAAAACGTATCGGCGTGCCAGCGCTGGTACTAACAACTGTACCGGCGGGGATTTCTACCTCTTCATCTGTCTGATTAATGAAAACAACAGAACCCGTAGCCCCCACTTGTTCCGCTTGCGCCTCTCCCGTAGTGGAGATAGCTCCAGAGCCTTCTAGCTCTATCCGCACGAGTGTTGCAGGAATAACACCTGTTTCTACATCAACGGTTGTCACATTAGGGTCAGCGACTATGTTGACCGTCACAACAATATCCTGCTGTGCCAGTGATAGCTCAACAGTAGCACTGGGCACAACCACGACCATAACCGCCAAAACTGCCACAACAACCAAAAGCAGCGCAGTGACGCGGACAATCGTCCATCGAGAAAAGGGGATGCGGCTTGGTGCACGAACACGACTCGCCACCTCCATCAGCTCATCAGGCTCTACTTCAGTTTCAGGTTTACGCCAGCGTGTTGCGAAAACTTTCGTGCGCCCGCGTTTCCAGCGCTTTCGCTCACTTTCCCCTATTGTCTCAAAGGTGCTGATATTCAGCTCTTCCGCATGGCGTATCACTATAGGGTCATGGGTGACTAGTGCAATGCGAATAGCCCGCCGCCGCGCCTCTCGCTGTAATAGCACCAAATCTAGCTTACGTTGAAGTGCTGTGCCTTCTTCTGGCCAGATAAGTAATACCCGCTTGCCCCGTATAAAGGACAAGCGGTCTTTCAATGTTGTGATTGTTTCGCCCGATTCTAGCTGTATGTATTCCGGTTGGTTATTCATAGCAATAGGCTAGAATTTCACTTCCGCTGCTCAGCAATCACTTGTCGCGCTTTTTCTAATGCTTCTGGTACTTTACTCGCATCTTTACCGCCAGCTTGCGCCATATCTGGTCGTCCACCACCACCACCTCGCACGACTTTCGCCACTTCACGCACCAAATTGCCAGCATGTAGGCCTTGTTTTATCAAGTCCTGTGTCACCGTTGCAATGAATACTGGCGAATTGTCGACTACGCTGGCGAGAACCATCACGCCACTATCAATCTTATTGCGAAACCAATCTGCCATCTCGCGCAAAGTTTCGGCAGGTAAACCATCAATCTGAGCGATGAGCGCCTTTACACCACCCACCTCTTCCATTGTATTCACCATCTCTGCGAAACGATAGCGGGCGAGGTCTCGCTGTAAGCGCCCGACATACTTACGCATCTGAGCGATTTCATCTTGCAACACCGCGACGCGCTGGGGAACATGGTCTGGCGTTGTACCTAGTTTCGAGGCTGTTTCATGCAAACGATGGAACTGCTCTTGCATATAATGCACCGCTGCCCGCCCCGTTAAGGCCTCTACACGGCGAATACCCGCGCTAACGCTACCCTCACTCACGATAACAAATGGGCCAATTTCACCCGTTTCGCCAACGTGTACCCCACCGCATAGCTCGTAACTATAGCGCTCTCCGTTGCTACCAATGCTGATAGTACGGACGACTTCACCATATTTTTCGCCAAAAAGCGCCATCGC
>WGEI01000135.1 GCA_015492875.1 Anaerolineae bacterium
GAAGTGAAATATTCGGTGAAGTAGCCAATCAACACGCCGCCAACGAGGCCGGAAATGGTGGCGATGATGACATCCCAACCAAGATTCAGCAAAAGGCCAAGGCCAACAATGGCAGCGGCAACGCCCAAGCTAGCGCTATAGACGCCACGGCGCAAGCTACCCAGCAGTTCTTCCTGAGAAGCGCCCTCTTTGGTGCGAACGAGGAATGTGGCCAACAGGCTGATAATCAAACCAGCAGCGGCAACCAGCACAGGGAAAACTTGTGCCGCAGTTTGCGAAGCGCCAGTAAACTGTGGGCTGAGAACAGCGAGCGCGATGGCGGCAATAATAGAACTCGCATAGCTTTCGAACAGGTCTGACCCCATGCCAGCCACGTCGCCAACGTTATCGCCAACATTATCCGCGATGGTAGCGGGGTTGCGGGGGTCATCTTCGGGAATGTCCAACTCTGTTTTACCAACAAGGTCAGCGCCAACATCTGCGGCTTTGGTGTAAATACCGCCACCAACACGGGCGAAAATGGCGATAGAAGTGCCGCCAAAGCCAAAGCCAGCCAAAGCGCTAGCGGCTGCATTGGGGTCACTCATGATTTTGAAAAAGATAATAGACAGAATACTGATGCCCAGTAGCGCCAGTGAGACTACCATCATGCTCATCACTGTACCGCTAGCAAATGCCACGCGCAGCCCTTTGTTCAGGCTTTCAGAAGCCGCCTGTGTAGTGCGAACATTGGCGCGGACGGCGATATACATGCCGGCATAGCCAGCAACGCCCGAAGCGATAGCGCCCGTCACAAAGGCGACTGCGGTAAGAATGCTCATATTCGCTTCGGGGATAAAGCTAAGGATGACCAGCACTATAGCCACAATGGCCACAAGAACAGCTACGGCGCGATATTCACGGGAGAGGAAGGCCTGTGCGCCGCGTTGAATAGCGCGGGCAATGGCGGCCATGCGCTCAGTACCAGTGCCTTGTTCTAGCACCCAGTTGCGTTGTGTAAAAGCGAATCCAAGGCCGATAACGGCGGCAACAATGCCGATGATCGCCCCCAATTCAAACGAAATTTCCATAAGGCTTCTCCTGAAGAAGGTCTCGGTCGGTGATCATTAGATAGGTTGGGTTTGTATCCCAATGAATGACCTGATACGATAGTAACAATCCCGAAAATGTTAACGAATATCAGCGTTTTTGCAACACCTATTTATTATGTGATAAGGCTGATGGCAGATAAAAATCAAAAGACAGGGGCTTATGGAGAACTATTAGCCCGCCAATATTTGGAGCGAAAAGGGTATCGCATCATCACTACCAATTGGCATTGCCCTTATGGAGAGGCGGACATTATCGCAGAAGATGGGGAAGTGCTGGTCTTTGTCGAAGTGCGAACGCGCCATAGCGGCACTACCGAGACGGCATTTGCCAGCATTACCACCAAAAAACGGGAGCGGTTAATTCAAACGGCCTATAGTTACCTGAGCGAGACGGAGCGCGATGATGCCTTGTGGCGCATAGATATGGTTGCAATTGCTTTACCCTATAACGAAGCGCCATTGATACAACATCGGGAGGATGTGCTTGACTGGTAAAAAACCGCTGGTGGTTATTTTAGGGCCAACGGCTGTAGGGAAAACACAGCTCGCCTTGAAATTGGGGCAGATATTTCATGGAGAAATCATTGGAGCAGATAGCCGCCAAGTATACCGCTATATGGATATTGGCACGGCAAAACCAACCACTGAAGCATGTGCGCTTGTGCCCCACCACTTAATTGATGTCGTTAACCCAGATGAGAACTTGTCGCTGGCGCAATATCTGAGGATGGCCTATCAAGCGATTGATAATTTACATGCGCAAGGAAAGCTGCCGTTGTTAGTTGGGGGAACAGGCCAGTATATCACAGCGTTAATTGAGGGCTGGAATATCCCAGAAGTGCCACCTAACGAGCCGTTGCGCCAAACATTAGAAACATTTGCCAAAACGCATGGAGCAGAGGCGCTTTATGTGCGCTTATTGCAAATAGATGCAAGCGCCGCAGAAAAGATACATCCGAACAACATACGGCGTGTGATACGGGCGATAGAAGTTTATGAGGCGACAGGCACGCCCATCAGCGTTTTACAGCGAAAAACCCCACCGCCCTATCGTGTCAGAATATATGGGCTGACAATGGATAGGGAACTGCTATATGAACGGGCAGATAAGCGTGTTGATAGGATGATTGAGGCGGGATTGATTGACGAAGTGCAGCGCTTGCTAGATATGGGCTATGATGTAACTTTGCCATCTATGAGCGGGCTAGGCTATGGGCAAGTTGCCGCTTATTTACAAGGGGAGATGGGCTTAGAAGAGGCGGTTGCGCAAACAAAAACGGCCACGCATGATTATATTCGGCGGCAATATACGTGGTGGCGCGGGCACAATCAGGGGATTATGTGGCATAATGTTGAGGGCGTCGATATTGCACAATTGGCTGATGATGTGACGCAATGGCTTGATGAACAGGATGAATAATGCGGCTTTTACGAAACGCTGGCAATCAAAATAATGTGGTGGGGATTTTTTTGCTTATTTTACTGGCGGTCATCGCTGGCCCCAGTACCCTGCCGCGTATTTTCCCGCCGGCAGAAAATGGTATACCTTGCGACCGCTTGCCACGAGGAACAGAACGCGCCAATCACCAATCGCTTATTGGACGCGCGGCAAGTGACCCCATCAGCTTGGCAGTGAAATCTGACCCTTTACCCGCCAATAATGAACCACTGTATATCACCGTCACCGTTATCAATAACTCGATTGGTTCTGTACCCATTCTCTATAATCCCAATCAAATCTTGGTTGGTGATAATGGTAGCAGCGGGTTGGGGATCATTTTTGAGCCGACGATTAATTTGACAAATGGGGCAATTCGGAACAATCAAGGAACGGCCTCTTTCCCGGAAGAGGACATCCGCATTTTGGGGCCGAGACAACGTTGCTTTCATGTTCTTGAGTTTACAGTTGACCCCATATCTCAACCTACGTTATATCAAGGCACAGTCACGGTAAAAGCATATTACCGTATCAACACGCCCGGCCAAGTGGTGCAAACAACGCCCGGCATTCCGCTAATTTTTGTTGATCAAGGATTGAGGGTACGAAACGGGTATTTAGAAAGTACGCCTGCCCCCATTCCCATACCGAGCCAGACAACACCATAGCTCAAAGCGATTTTGAGAGATGTGGCTATAATGGGAGTATAAGTAAAGATTTGTGGGATACAGAAAAAACAAGCGCGGATAGACACTAGCACCCCACTGATGAAAGGGTTGAGGCAATGGCTAGAGCACATACAGAATATCCGGTTATCGTTGTCTTAGATGGTGATTATATCAACCAAAATTGGGCTTTAGACCGCCCGACTATGACATTAGGCCGTGAAGATAGCTGCGATATTATCTTGCCAGTACGCCAAGTATCACGGCAACATGTGCGCTTTCATCGTCAAGATGGCGACACCTATCTCATTGAAGATTTGAATAGCAAAAATGGTACATGGGTCAATGGGTTGCGCTTAGAAGGCGTCCGAGAACTCTCGGATGGAGATGAAATTAACATCGCACGGGCGGTACGCATCAAATTTATTGGTTCTGGCAGTACCGTGCCAGTGACAGGTGATATTCCAGAGGTTATCCCGTCCAGTTCATTTCAGGGGCGGTTGAAGATAGACCTAGAATCGCGGCAAGTGTTTGTCAATGGAAGAGAAATTGAACCGCCCTTAAGTTTGCCCCAATATCGCCTATTAGAGCTACTTTACACCAATCAAGGGCGGATTTGTACGCGGCAAGAAGTGGTCGATGCGGTATGGCCAGATGCCATTGCTGAGGGCATTAGCGAACAAGCCATCGATGCGCTTGTGCGGCGGCTACGTGACAGACTCGCCGAAGTTGACCCGGACTGGCAATATGTGGTCACTGTGCGCGGGCACGGCTTCCGACTGGATAACCCAGTGGATACGGATTAGCACGCACTAAGCGCGGTGTTGGTTAATAGCATCACGCAATTGTTGGGCAGCGGTGGCGGGGTCATCGGCAAAGATGATGCCACGGGATGAATTAATGAGAAGTCCACGACCATGGCTATCTACGCCCTGGCGGACAACCGCAGCAACGTCGCCTCCCTGTGCGCCCACACCAGGCACTAGCAGGGGCATATCCCCTATCATAGCGCGCACTTGAGCCAGTATTTTGGGGTATGTCGCCCCAACAACCAACATACAATTCTGATTATCGTTCCAATAGCGGGCAACTTGTTCAGCGACAATCGCCCACAAGGGGCGTCCGCCAACTTTGAGCGACTGAAACTCATCAGCGCCAGCGTTAGATGTATGGCAAAGGATGATAACAGCGCGGTCGGCACGGTCTAAAAAGGGGCGTAAGGCCTCGCGCCCTAAGTACGGGTGTAATGTGATGGCATCAAACCCGATTTCGTCAAAGAAAGCATGGACATAAGCCGCATTGGTATTGCCAATATCCGCGCGTTTAGCATCGCAGATAGTTAGAATGTCGGGGTGGTTTTCACGCAGATAGGCAACAGTTTGCGCCATTTCTTCCCAACCTTGTGCACCTCGTGCCTCATAAAAAGCGGTGTTGAGTTTATAAGCTGCTGCATAGGTGTGGGTCTGTTCAATGATATAGCGGTTAAACGTGAACTGTGGATAAGGCTCATTTGAAAAACTTTTGGGCAATTTCTCGATTGCGCTATCAAGCCCTACACATAGCAATGAATTGGCCGCTTCTGCACGTTGGTTAAGTTTTTCGATGACGCTCATTCGTAACCGTGTCTCTTTCCCCATGCTTGTGGCTCTACAAACCAATCACGGATAATGTCTAGCTGGTCTTTATCAAAATAGCTGAGGGCAAATGCTTCGTCCAAGATAGTCTGGAAATCGGTGAGCGTATGCAACGGAACTTTTGCAGCGGCAAATGCTTCACGAGATTGGGCGAACCCGTAACTAACAATAGTGAGCACATCAGAAACCACCCCGCCCTCCTCACGCAAGGCGCTGACAGCACTTAGGCTACTGCCACCTGTAGTCACAAGGTCTTCCACGAGTAAAACGCGTTTGCCTGCAATGCTTCCCCCTTCAACACGGCGTTGCTTGCCATACCCCTTTGCTTCTTTGCGGATGAAGACATAAGGCATATTGAGTGTGAAAGCTAATGCTGCGCTATGTGGCACACCGCCAACTGCCACGCCAGCGATAACATCTGCAGTGAGATTTTGCGCCTGAAGGCGGTTTTGGAAAGCATGAATGACAATGTGCCACTGCTGCGGATGGAACGAAAGGACGCGATTATCTACATAAACAGGCGATAATATACCCGAAGCGAAACGCACAGGCGCTTGGGGCGAAAAGCCAACAGCTTGCGCCGAAAGCAAGGCGCGGGCAACCTGTTTCTTATCAGTTGTGGTCATAACAGTTCTGACTCTCGCTTTCAATAATTGCAGCAGCCAATGGCCCTCGAAAGATAAAAGCAGAATAATATTGCGCGGCTTTAATGCCTAAAGAATGATAGGCATACCATGATTCACCATCAAGTATACCGCCACAGGCGACAATATCCACTGAGGCATGTGCGCGGGATTGGGATAAGGCGCGAACAGCTGCTAATGCCGCGGAGAAAAGCCGCCCACCACCAACACCAGCCATTACCTCAGCATTAGTTGGCGAAGGCTGTGGCAAGGTGTTGGTGGCAATCACAGCACGCACACCGCACCGCTGGAAAACTTGCATTAAAGCGCGGTATTGCTCTACAGAAAGATTAGGGCTAATTTTCACCCATAGAGGCACATCACCATGCTGGCGAAGATAAGCAACAACAGTAGCACATAGCTGCTCAGCATGAGCTTCTGTTTGGCGACAGCTGGGGTCATCTTCTGTATTGGGGCAACTGAGGTTTAAGGTAAACCAAGATGGACGCACTCCACGTTCAAGAAACGCTGCTAGCGATTCAAGAATGTCCTGTGTTTCCTGAGATGGGTTATCTGTGCACGGCATGGGTGCAATGTTCACCCCAAAAACTGGTGGCAAAGCGCGATGATGGCGCGCCAGAAACTCTGCAGCGGCAACCGCACCTGGATTGCGTAACCCGACCCTGTTTTGAGTAGAGCGGCTTCGATTATCGCGCCAAATGACAACACCTTGATTGCCGATGAGCGGGCGGCGGGTAAATGAGCCAAACTCTACCGCGCCAACAAGGGCGGGGATGGTGCGCCATCCCATCATGATATTTCGCCCCTGATGAACGGCTTGTAGAGCCGTCTGCTCGTCTTCAAAGCCAAGCCCCTTAACAAAACCAGCGGCAAAGATAAAAGGATGTTTGAGTTGAACGCCACCAACTTCGCAAGGACTTTCAGCATAAGCTAAGCGGTGCAATAGGCGGAAAAACATCACCAACGGCGGCAGGTGATCTAAGCCCCCTAAAATAGCGAGTATGAGATGGTGAACTTTTTGCGCAGGCAGCAAAGAGAGTGGCGGCCACAGGATATAGCGATAAACGAGATGATAAAGCCGTAGGAAGGTATAACGCACTATACCCCCTCCCTAATGAAAAGGTTATCGCCAAAGCCAGGTTTCGCCAATATCTTCTCGCCATCAAATACTTGCTGGCCGCGTATCCACGTCTCACAAACTTTGCCAGTGACGCGCATACCATCAAAGGGAGACCAGCCGCAAGCGGTATAAAGCGCGGCGTTATCTATCGTGTAGGCCATATCTAAATCGACAAGAGCATAAGTCTGTGGAGGGCATGACAACTCCCAAATGCGGCGGGGGGTTTCAGCGACAAGGGCAATAACCTGCGCTAATGTCAACCGACCTTCATGAACGGCAGTGAGTAAAAGGGGCAAAGTCGTCTCTAACCCAGTTACGCCATAAGGCGGTGTGGGAGCATTTTTCTCTTCTAATGTATGGGGGGCGTGGTCAGATTCGACAATATCGACGATGCCAACAGCAATCGCCCGCCATAACGCATCACGGTCTGTGGCCGTTTTTAAGCTGGGCTTCATTTTTGCGAATGCACCTAATGCTCGTTCATCTGCTTCGGTGAGATATAGATGATGGGGGCAAACCCCAACAGTAATGGGCAGGCCTTCTTCTTTGGCGGCAGTGAGTAGCTGAATTTCATAGGCTGTACTAATATGTAAAAAGTGCGTCGGTTTTCGATAGCGACGCACTAATTCCAAAATCTCGGCAACGATCTCCTCTTCGGCATGTACAGCGATAAGGCGCTTATCCGGCCAAGCGGCGAAGTGCGCATCACGGTCGGCCTGATTAGCTAAGAGCAAGTTGCCGGTGGTGGCGTTACAAAACATCTTCAGACCGCAGACATCTTCAGCAACAGATGAATATTGGTCACGATTATCTGATTGGGCTGCCCCAAAATACACGCCCCAATCACATATTGCGGCGTTATTAAGTGCTTGAAGTTTTATATCAAGGGCTTCA
>WGEI01000136.1 GCA_015492875.1 Anaerolineae bacterium
GGCGCAAAAAATCGCCAGTGGTGACGTGCCGGAGCTATTGATGAATAAGCGTGTGCTCAGTTTGGATTTGAGCGGCATGGTGGCCGGTAGCCGTTTTCGCGGCGAGTTTGAAGAGCGGCTGAAGGCCGTCATCGACGAAGTGCAGCGCTCTGAGGGCGAGATTATCCTCTTCATCGACGAACTGCATCAGGTCGTTGGCGCGGGCGCGGCGGGTGGCGCCATGGATGCCGGCAATATGATGAAGCCGGCGCTGGCGCGGGGCGAGTTGCAATGTATTGGTGCGACGACGCTGGATGAATATCGCCAGTATATCGAAAAAGACAGCGCTCTAGACCGCCGTTTTGCGCCGGTGTATGTCGATGAGCCGAGCGTTGAAGAGACGATTGAGATGCTCTATGGCCTGCGTGACCGCTACGAAGCGCACCATAAAGTTTCCATCAGCGATGACGCGATTGACGCCGCGGCGCGCCTCTCTTCCCGTTATGTCACTGGGCGCAGGCTGCCTGATAAGGCGATTGACCTGCTGGACGAGGCGGCGGCTAAAGTGCGGGTGGCGCTCTACTCCATGCCGCCCCACCTGAAAGAGATGAAGGCCGCCTTAGACCGCCTGACACTAGAAGAAGAGGCGGCAGGGCTGGCACGTGACTACGAACGCGCCGCTGAATATAAGATGCAGCGCCTGCAACTGGAAGAAGAGTTCGAGCGCGAGCGGTATCTATGGCAACAGGAGAATACGCTGGATGAGGTGGTGGATGCCGACGACATCGCCCAAGTTGTGGCGCAATGGACGGGCATTCCCGTTCAGCAGATGCTGGAGACCGAAAGCGAGAAACTGCTGCGCATGGAAGAGGTGCTGCATGAGCGCGTCATCGGGCAGGATGAGGCCGTTTCCGCATTGGCGGACGCTATCCGACGGGCGCGCGCTGGCTTGAAAGACCCCAAACGCCCGATTGGTTCGTTCATCTTTCTCGGCAGCAGTGGCGTGGGTAAAACGGAGTTGGCGAAGGCGCTGGCGGAGTTCATGTTTGATGATGAAGAGGCGCTCTTGCGCATTGATATGAGCGAATACCGCGAACAGCATACCGTCAGCCGTTTGTTTGGCGCGCCGCCGGGCTATGTGGGCTATGAAGAGGGTGGCCAGCTGACGGAGGCCGTGCGCCGCCGCCCCTACCGCGTCATCTTGTTCGACGAAATTGAGAAGGCGCATCCCGATGTATGGAACGCGCTCTTGCAAATTTTGGAGGATGGCCGCCTGACGGACGGGCAAGGCCGCACGGTGGACTTCCGCAATACGGTGGTTATCATGACCAGCAATCTGGGCACAGAGTTCGCCCGTCGTGGCGGGGCGCTGGGCTTTGTGCGGCCAGATGATGCTGAGGCCATCGCCGACCACCAGAAAATTGAGAAGGCCATGCGCGATACCTTCCGCCCAGAGTTTTTGAACCGCATCGACGAAATTCTCATCTTCAAGCCGCTGGCGCTGAAGGATGTGGAGCGGATTGTCGATTTGCAGATGCAGGGCATTGTCGAGCGGCTGCGCGAGGCCGGCCTGAGCGTGCACCTGACCGAGCCGGCGCGGCATTGGCTGGCGCGGCAGGGCTATGACCCGCAGTTTGGGGCGCGCCCGTTGCGCCGTGCCCTCCAGCGCTATGTGGAAAACCCGCTCAGCGTGCGGATGTTGCGCGGCGACTTCCAGCCGGGCGATTTGGTGGTGATTGATGAGCTGAATAACCAGCTGGTCTTTGAGCGCCATATTGACGAGGTGACGGATTACCACGAGCCACCCCAGCAACAGCACTTTGATGAGCCGCCGCGCTTCGAGGATAATGGCGAGGAGATGCCGCCGTTTGAGGGCGACGAACAGCCCTTCGAGAATAACCAGCACCTTTCATAACAAGCGCACAGGGCATCGCTACTGGCGCCCTGTTTGCTACTTCGCACCCGCTCTATGGGCAAATGTCGCTGGTGTGGTCGTTTTGTCCTTCGAGATTTTATGGAAACAAAATGTGAAATTCAGGAAATTCGAGGCTTGAAAATGCAAAACCAGCACCATTTTGCGCCAAACCCCTACCGTTTAGGCGGTATCTTGGCGGCTATTACAATTCTCATCGGCATCTTGTTGCCCGAAGCAGTTACTTTGAATTTACTCGCCTTGTTGTTATTTGGGATTGCGTCTATCTACTTTGGTTTTGCGGTTGCAGATGGGCGCACAAAGGCGCTACTCATCGAAGCATCTATTGTTTTACTGTATTTGGGCTTGGCTATTTTGGGTATACAGTTATCAGCATGGATATTGGTGATTGGCTATGTTTTGCATGGCTTTTGGGATTGGGGGCATCACAACAGAGATTTTGGCGCTCAAGTTGTGAGTTGGTATATTCCTTTTTGTGTTTTGTATGATTGGATAATCGCTGTTTTTATCGCAGTGCTGCTGATAACCTAAGGCCTGTTATCACCCTGATACGGCATTCTACGCCCGCCTGAGCATATATTAGCCAGCGGGCGCTTTTTGTTGCTATAATGTATAAGCGCGGCTTCTTCAATGATTGAGGCGTTATAAACGGGCGCGCCGCCGCATTCTCGCTAACTAGGGGCAAGCGCCTTTGGCCAGCACGTAGTCGGTCGTATAGACGTTGTCATTTTCGTCGGTCTCAGTGATGGTGTTGCCAGCATCCACCGTGACGACAATCCGCTGCAATTCCTCATAATTGGCGCTGACGGTGATGGGCACGACAAACGGCCCCGCGCTTTGCCCCGGCCCCAACACGGGCACATTGGGGGCGGGCGCGGTCTGTAGCACTTGACCATTAGACACCAGAACGGCCTGCACGACGATGGGCGCTTCGGCGGTGGTGGCCTCGCTACCGTTGTTGGTGACAGTGATGTTGATGTTGGAGGTCTGGTTACACACCAACGGATGCGGCGAGACGGTCACCGCAACGGTGAGATTGACGTTCGCCTGTGGCACGGGCGTGGGCGGGATAGGCGTGGCCGTTGGCGGGGGCGGCCCCGCATCGACGGGCAAGCTCTCCACATTGCCGCTGACTTGTAACAGCGGGGCGTATACCCAGCCAAAATCGTTGTAATAGCGAATTTTGTACCAATCGCCGGCGGGGCTGCGGGCGGCGAGTTGCACTTCGCTATTGGCCGCTAGCGAGCCAATCGGGGCGAAAATGGTGCTCGGCCCACTGCGCACATTGACGCCGGCCTGCGTCACACCTGTCGGCACGGCAGAGGTGGGCGACGCTTCAGTTTCGGTAGGTGTGGGCTGCTGTTCGGCGGTCTCTTGCGTTGGGGCGGCGTTGGGCGGCGGGATAGTCGGCGCGGGATTGGTTGAGGCAGCGTTGGCGGGTGGTGGCGCAGCCTGTCCGCCTGTGGTAGCGGGCGCGGACACAGTGGGTATCACTCCACCATCGGGCGGTTCGGGCGTCACGATGTTGAGCGTGACGGTGGCGGGGGCGCTGCTGCTGCCGTCACTACGGTAGGCGGTGATGGCGATGGTATGCGAACCCATACCGCTAGCCACCCAAGTTTGCTGAATGTTGAAGACAGGCGCGCCCTGCGTGTTAGGCGAGTTTAGCGTGCCGATGGGCGCACCATCGAGCAGCACTTCCACGCGGCTGATGTCTGCCCCGGCGTTGGTGATGCGCGCCAAAATGTTCACATCTACCCCTTCGAGATAGGTGGCGTTGGCCTGTGGCGAGATGATTTCGACGACGGGCAGCCCGCTGATGGGCGCGTCGCTGGTCGTGCTAGTGGTGGAGAGCGTACAGGCGCTCAGTAAGTACAAGCTGGCCAAGAGGATCATCATCCATGGCCCGCGATGGTATTGAGCCATTGTTGAGTGCTCCTTTGTGAACTGGCGAATATGCCTCCACTCTAACGCAATGCGCCCAGAAATGCGACAGCTTTTTGCCCTATGATTGAATGACGGAGGCGAAAATCAAGGGAAATTGGGGGCGAGAGCGGGCTTGAAATATCGGGGTTTTCGCGTAAAATGATGGTGCTGCGGCCCCGTAGCTCAGTTGGCAGAGCACCTGACTTTTAATCAGAGTGTCGTAGGTTCGAGTCCTACCGGGGTCATGCAAACAGCCGCCTGTTTTGAGGTGGCTGTTTTTTTGTTGTTTTGGTAAACTATATAAC
>WGEI01000137.1 GCA_015492875.1 Anaerolineae bacterium
GCGCCTCCTCAACAGTCATGCCCATACTCACGAGATAGGCGGCGGCCATCGTTGGCGCACGCCCTACACCTACGCCACAGTGTATATATACCTTGCCGCCACGTTCAATCTCATCTGCAATGAAACGCACGCCTTCATCGAGCTGTTCGATGGTGGGCGGGGTATTATCGCGCGTGGCTAAATGCAAATGACGCTCTCCGCCAATCCCCTTTTTCACGTCATCGTGCCACGCCTCGCGCATATTGACGACGGCGGTAATGCCAATCATGCGCATTTTCGCCCAACCACGCGGGCGGTGCTGGCCGCCGACAAAGAGCTGTGGCGTGACCATGCTCATTCGATAAACATCATAGCCGCTGATAATGCGGAAAATTTGGCTGGCAAAGCGGTAAATGATGGCCTGTGGGCCAGTGCGCAGCAGGCTTTGGATGCGGATAAACGGGCTAGGTGGGCGCTCTTCAAGCATGCAATGGCTCTCCATTCAGTTGCAATATGGGATTAGTGTAGCGGTTTTGCAAGCCATGTGCAGGGTGAATTAGCGGGTAGCGATTAAATCGCAGGTGGCGCGTTGCATGGCCTCGTAAGGGGGATAAGGTAAATTGGTGTTGGCGATGACGATGGTCACGGGTTGTTGCCAAAAGTCAAGGCATGAGGGTTGGGTACGGATGAGAAAGCCATATTCCGTATAAACGCCGATATGCTGGCCGAAGTCTAGTTTGCCCAATTGAGGCCGCCCAAACGCCAGCCAGAATTCGCCCCATGAAATATCTGTTTGCAGCGTCACGGAGATGACGACATCATCGCGGATGGTCATACCGCCATACCAGTTGAGTAAAGTCGGCTGCGCGCCCGTCCATGTCCAATTCATGGCCACGCGGCGCATTTGTTGGTCAAGCACATCGATGCCCGCTATCCATGAGTGCGCTTGTAAAATATGAGTGGCCTCATCAACGGTGGTTATGTGGGGCACAACGCCTAAAAAACAGGGCTGTTCACAATTCATTGATGCGGTAAGCGCCTCGTGCAGGGCGTTATAGTAAGCGGTATCGTAAGCGAAAAGGCGGATAATCAATATCAACCCCGCCAGCACAATCACAATGATACTGCTGATTTGTATGAGCAAGCGCGCCATAGTGCTGTATCAATTAAGCCAATAACTACAGCCAACTATAGCGAGGGTTTCTTGCTGAAGTATAACGGGACTACCAATTTAATGAAACATCACGCCGCCAGTAGCGCAAGATATAGCCCCCGCCGGGCATGGCAGCAACAAGGCGATAGAGCAAATCCCAATCCTCTGAGGAGATAACGCTTCCAAAGAGCACCCCCAACACATACACAACGAGGCCAATCGCAATCGCCAGCCACGTTTGAAACGCGCCTACCAACGCCATGATGACCAATGTCAATAGGGACACTATCATTAAACGCACAATGCGCGGAGCAACCGCCCACCAGCTTAAGCCAGTGGCACGCAAGGTGAAAAATAGGCCGACTGTGATGATGAGTTCAGCGAGCACAGAGGCCACCGCCGCCCCCGTCACGCCTATGCGCGGCAGCAGTAGCGCATTGAGCAGAATATTGCTGCCCAAGCCAACGCTGCGAATGATGAGGACGTTCCGTTGGCGGTTCTGAATGACGAGGCCGCGTGACAGCACGGCGCTAATCATATTCAAGAGCGCATACCAGATAAGGACAGCTAAAACCCCCGCTGTGGGGGCAAAATCTTCGCCAAAGATGGGCACGGTCAATTGGGTGCTGAATAAGCTAATGGTCAAGGCAATGGGGAGGTTGGCCATTAAAGTGAATATCGTCAGCTTTTCCACCATGAAGCCGAACAGAGGATTATCGCCATCGCCATAAACGCGCGACATGAGCGGGAAAACGGCGGTGAGGATGGTGGTACTCATGAGATTGACCACGCCAAAGATGATGACAAAAGCCGCTGTGAGGTAGCCTGTTCCCACTTCTCCGATGAGGCTAGTGGACATCAACTTATCGATTTGCTGGAAGGCCAAAGTCAAAAAGGCGGAGAGCGCTAAGGGCAAGCCGTTGAAAAATAGGGCTTTGGCGATAGTTCTATCTAACGGCCACTGTGGGCGGACATCATCGCGCCAGAGCAAAAACCACAGCAACAGCGAACGCCCTAAACCTGTGAGCAATGTGGCGACATATACCCCCATTAAGCCGAAGCCCGCAACTAGCAACACCCAACTCAAGGCAATACGCAGCAAAATATGGCCGATTTCAATTGCGGATGCCGTCACCATCCGTTCGCGCGCCAGGAGAATATCGAAGCACATATTGCCCAGAATATCGATGAGCAGGCTCAAACCAGCGACAGCCGTGAAAGCGCGTACAGCCTCACTGCTATCCATAGCCGCCGCGGCGATATTCACACCAACATAGGCCAATAACGCCAGCACTGTTTGCATGTAGAGCGTGGCGGTGAGATATTTACCGGCTAATTTGGGCGCGCGGGCAACATCGCGGATGACAATTGGCCCCATGCCAAAGTTGGGCAAGGCGGCGGCAATGGCAAAAAGCGCGCCAACTGTGCCATAAACGCCATAATCTGCCACGCCCAGCCATGGGGCGAGGATAATTTGCCAGCCGAACAAGGCGGCTTTACTGATGATGCTAGCGACGGCTAAGGCCCCAGCATTGCGGGCGGCGCGCTTCGCTTCGGCAGCGGTGATGTTATTGGATTCGGCCATGAATGCTCACCCAATTAGTCGGCTTACAAACGCCTGCATCTTAGCAGAAAGCGCGCCATTACACTATAGCCTCAGTCTACGTGAAAATGTGGCAAGACATGCTTTGCTAATTGCTCTAACCCATCAATATCATCTTGGTTCAGCCATTGGAGCATAAAGCGCTGGACACCCCGCTCTACCCATTGGCCAATTTGTTCAACGATTTGGTCAGCGTTGCCGACAATGAGGCCGCGGGCGATGAGTTCTGCTGGGGTGCGCTCATAACGGGCAACGCGCGCCTCTAATGCAGCTGGGTCTGGTTCGTAAATAACCTGCGTCATCAACGAGCGTTTGACATCTTGTGGCTGGCGGCCATGCTGGCGTAATAATTCATCGAGTTGTTGGCTGCGCTCTGGATAGAGGTCTGGCGGAAGATAGACGGCGTTCCATTCACTGGCATATTGGGCGACAAGAGGCAGTGTGCGCTTAGCGCCGTTGCCGCCAATGAGCAGCGGGGGGCCGCCTTTGCGCTGGGGGCGGGGTAACAGAAGGGCTTCTTCCAGCGAATAGTATTGTCCCGCATAGTTCACCGGCTCATCGCTCTGGAATAAGCTGGTGACAACATCTAACCCTTCTTGCAACATAGCGTAACGGGTGGGGAAATCGTAGAATGGCACACCGAACTTTTTGTGCTCGCGCTCTTGCCAGCCCGCGCCCATCCCCAATACCAAGCGCCCGCCGCTCAGATCGTCGACGGCGGCGGCATAGCGTGCTGTCATGGCTGGGTGGCGAAATGTGATAGGCGTCACCAATGAGCCAAACTCAATCCGTTGTGTGAAGGTTGCCGCAAAAGTGAGCGATGTCCATAGTTCTAACGAGTCTTTATCTGGAGGATTGGCATTGGTGAAGTGGTCGCTACGGAAGAGGCATTGATAGCCAAAATCTTCTGCCGCGCGCAGTAGGCGGCGCCAACGCTCCCAGTTCAGGCCATCTTGCCCCTCAATCATTAAACCTATTTCCGCTTTTGGCATGATGTGCTCCTAAAACACTATTTTGTTGTTAGATAGTGTAACATGGCGGAGCAATGCCGCTATGATCAGCGTATCAGCTTTTCAGGCGATGGAGCAAGCCACTGAAGCGCTTGGCGACTTTGTTGTTCTGTACCGCATAATGAATAGCTTTGCGCTGCCCCACCAGCACCACAACCCGCTTCGCCCGCGTGATGGCAGTATAGAGCAGGTTGCGCTGGAGCATGATGTAGTGGTGGTAGAGGACGGGCATCACGACGACGGGATATTCTGCGCCTTGAGAGCGATGGGTGCTGATGCAATAGGCGTGAATGAGGGCATCGGTATCTTCGGGAATGCGATAGTTAATCGGGCGGCCATCGATATTCACGACGAGCATTTTCTCTCCAAAATCAATGCTATAGATACGCCCAATATCGCCATTGAAAATTTCGCGGTCATAGTCATTGCGCGTTTGCATCACTTTATCGCCAACGCGGAAGGTGCGCAGCCCTATTTTTATGCTGGCGGCGCGGCTATCGCTGTTCAGGATATTTTGTAAGCGCTCGTTGAGGGCATTCACGCCAATCGCCCCACGATACATCGGCGCAATCACCTGCACATCGTCAACGGGGTCAACGCCGAATTTAGCTGGCAAGCGGTTGGCCACAATATCGACGATTAAATCGGCGGCTTGTTGGGGTTCTTCTGCCCCAAAGAAGAAGAAATCATCGCTGTTGTTATCAGTATAGGGCATTTGCCCCTGATTAACGCGGTGGGCATTGATGACGATATGGCTTTTTTCTCGCTGGCGGAAAATCTGGTTGAGGCGGGTCACGTGGGCGCGCCCGCTATGAATGACATCGTGCAGCACATAGCCCGCGCCAACACTGGGCAGTTGATCAACATCACCAACTAGCATTAAGTGGGCATCATTGGGCAAAGCGCGCAACAGCTGGTAAAAGAGCAGCACATCCATCATTGAGGCTTCGTCAATAATGACCATTTTGGTCTTCAGCGGGTAACTTTCGTTATAGAGAAAGCCCTCTTGGGGGCTATAGCCTAACAAGCGGTGAATGGTCTGCGCCTTGCGGCCTGTGGCTTCGCCTAGCCGTTTAGCGGCGCGGCCTGTCGGCGATGCTAAATGATAGGAAAACTCCAGTGTCTCTAGTGCGGCGATAATCATTTGGATGGCGGTAGTTTTACCAGTGCCGGGGCCGCCGGTGAGGACAGATAGGCGGGAAGATAGCGCGCCTCGTACAGCGCTTTGCTGCAATTCGGAAAGTTCTACGTCATTATGCTTGGCTAGATGGGTCAAAAAGGACGCCCAATCGAGAATTTTGGCCTCTTTTTGTATGGGCGAGAGGTCTGCCTGCCCTAAGAGGGTTTCGATACGCCTGACAGCGCCACTCTCTGCCCGATGGTAAAGCGGCAAGTAAACAGCCAGCACAGGCGCATTTTCCAGCGTGATTGGTTCGATGATGATACGCCCTGCCTGCACGAGGTGGTCAATCTGCGCTTGAATAAGTTGCCGCTCGCCAATATCTAGCATCTCTATTGTCTGGTTAATCAAGGTATCTAGCGGGGAAAATGTATGCCCCTCGCCAGCGAGTTGCTTGAGCACATAGAGAATACCCGCGCGAACCCGTTCTGGCGCATCGAGGGCAATCCCCATACTGTACGCTATCTGGTCAGCTTTCTTAAAGCCAATGCCATAAACGCTGTCCGCCAGTTCATAGGGATTGGCTTCAACAGTAGCGCGCGTATCTGGCCCCAGTGTGTCATAAATTCGTCGGGCAATACGCCCGCTAATGCCCAGCCCTTGCAGAAAAATAAGCGTGCTGCGCGCTTCTTCTTGCTGCTGCCACGCGGCAATGAGCGCATCCGCCAGTGAGGATTTTAGGCCGGGCACTTCATGGATGCGGTGTGGTTCGTGGTCAAGGATGTCAATGAGCGCTGTGCCAAAGTGCTCAACAATGCGCTTGGCAGTAACAGGCCCAATCCCCCGAACTAAATCGCCACCGATATAAGCGACAAGGCCGGCTTCGCTAGTCGGGCGGATGGGCATTGCCGTAGAGACGCGAAATTGGCGGCCATAGCGGCGGTCTTCTACCCATTTGCCATGAAATTCAGCCTCTTCGCCCAAGCGGAGTTCTGGCATGATGCCAACAACGATAATGGCATCCTCGCTACCGAACAGGGTAGATTCAGGTTTATGCGGCTGTACGCGCAAAACGCCGAAGCCGCTCACTTCATCATAGTAAGTAATATGGTCAATCGTACCGGTAATTCTCTCTTCCATAGCGCTATTGTACACAGATTTGTATAATGGGGGAATTACAGCTGACGAACGACAATTGCAGCAAATGACGAACTATAGCGCGCCCAAGCCGTCACGGCGATAAAAATTAGGTTAATCGGTGGTATTGTCTTGCGGACGAAGGGAAGCCAATTTAATCGTAAAGGTAGTGCCTACGCCAACAGTGCTATGCGCCTCAATTTGCCCGTGATGCATATCGATAATCCGCTTAACGATGGACAGGCCTAAGCCCGAACCGCCAGTATTCGAAGAGCGGGCTGCATCAGCACGATAGAAACGGGTAAAGATATGGGGTAAATCATCCGCACTAATGCCAATGCCCGTATCTTCCACCATAATGATAATTTGCCCATCGACCGATTGGGTGCGAACAGTGATGCTACCGCTTTCTGTGGTGTAGTTAATGGCGTTGCGAATGAGGTTCATAAATGCACGGTGTAGCTCTTTGGGGTCAGCCTGTACATAGGGGTTATCCGCATTGAGTTCTAAGTTAATGCCAACCTGCTTCGCTTCGGCCATATTACGCAACCCTTCATCAATTTCTAGCAACAGGGTATGCACGTTACAACGCTCCAATTTCAACGCTGTTTGGTTATCAAGCCGAACCATCTCCACCATATTATCGATGAGTTCGGTTAAGTGCCGCACTTGTTCAGCCACCGCTGTCGCATGGATTTTACGGCGAGTAGCATTGGATTCGCGCTCCAGTAAAAACACTTTAGTGTTGATGATGCTGAGCGGTGTCTTCAAGTCATGGGTAATGTCGCCGATGAGGCGCTGTAATAACTGCACCCGTGTTTCCTCCAAATCGGCGGCAACGATGTCTGTAGTGGGGCGATCCATCTCGGCTATATCATAGCCAATCCCCAGAATATGACCATCGGGCAAGCGGCAGTACGCCCATTTTTGCAAGCGATAAGCGCCTGATTGCGAGCGGACTAAATAGCGATAAAAGCGCCGTTCCGCCTGCTCTAAGCGCATTTGGGCGGCTTGATAATCCATCATATCCGGATACAGCAAACTAAGGGGATTAGGATGAGCCTTGAGTTCTTCCTCCGTCCAACCTAATAATTCATGGCAGGCCTTATTCCACAGCAAACAACGCCCTCGCGAATCGCACACAAAAAATAGAACCGGCAAAGCGCGCAACAAGTCTTGAAATTGCGCCAGTGTGTTCATAGCGGGTGTTTGTTGTTTATTTCTCAGGTTATTTAATTCAGCTCTTAAATGCGCATTCTCTTTTCGTAACTGTTCGAGTTCGTGCTGTAAAGTCGCTAATTTATTAGCATTAGACATCAAATGTGCCCCACTCTCCTTGAGCATCTCATGCTTATATTATCGTACCTATTTTAATTTTGTGCCGTAAAGATTTCACGAAAATAGAAGCAAAAGGGGACAGAGGGCGTCTATTGTACCCTCTGTTCATTATCTTAGCTTGTATTATGGCAATCGAGTTATTTAGGGGCCATGCTGATAGCACCATCGAGGCGAATAGTTTCGCCATTGAGCATTTCGTTTTCCACAATGTGCTGTGCCAGTTGCGCATATTCTTCAGGGCGGCCTAAGCGGGAGGGGAAAGGCACTTGTTGCCCTAAAGAGATGCGGGCCGGTTCTGGCAATGCGGCGAGTAGCGGCGTATCAAAGATACCGGGGGCGATAGTCATCACGCGGATGCCATAGCGGGCTAAATCGCGGGCGATGGGCAATGTCATACCGACAATGCCGCCTTTGGATGCAGAATATGCCGCCTGCCCAATTTGGCCATCGAAAGCCGCCACCGAAGCGGTATTGATAATAACGCCACGCTCACCAGCGGCATTGGGTTCGTTTTCGGCCAGGCGGGCGGCGGCGAGGCGAATGACATTGAACGTGCCAATTAGGTTGATTTTTATGACCGTTTCGAAGAGGTCTAATGGATGGGGTGAGCCGTCTTTATTGACCGTGCGCATTGCCCAACCAACGCCAGCACAATTGACGGTGATATGGAGACCGCCAAAGGCGTCATAGGCCATATCTATGGCGGCCTGCACGGCGGCTTCGTCAGTGACATCGGTCGGGGCGAAACGCACATTTTCGCCCAGTGCTTCAGCCAGCGCTTTCCCCTTGTCTTCATCACGATCAACGATAATGGCTTTTGCACCAGCATCTACGAAACGGCGAACCGTAGCGCCACCTAAACCAGAAGCGCCACCGGTCACGAGAGCGACAGAATCCTTAAGTTGCATCAGTAATCTCCTAAATCATTTAGTTAAAACTGCATCTCTCCCGCGCTATTTTAACCCAAGACGAGAGCGAAGCGAAAACCAAAGGATATCACGGATATATTTCCAATAAATCATTTTGGAATATCCGCGCGTGCGGGGGTGCATGGTCATGGGAACTTCAGTGGCATGAGCGCCATGTTCCAACATCCGCACTAAAAAGACAGGCACAGCGATGAAGGATTGATCATCCCACGGGACTTCTTCACGGGGGATGCGCAAAAAGCAATCCTTATAAAACGCCCGAAACGAGGTTGTAATTTCGGTGACACCTCGCATACCAAGCGCGATGCGAATAACCTGATTAGCGCCAATGCTGAGGATACGGCGGATAAAGGGCATACGGTTTTCGCTACCAGCGACAAAGCGCGAGCCGACGACCAAGTCATAGCCCTCCGTGAGTGGCTTCAGTAAGGCGGGTATATCGGCGGGGTTGTGTTGAAAATCGGAATCCATTTCCACCAATACATCGGCGTTCAAATGCTCGATGGCATGTACAAAGCCTTTATAAAGCCCAATACCGATACCGCGCATCTCAACATCTAATAAGTGCACATGGGGATTGGTCTCAGCGATTTGTTGCACAATTTCAAGCGTGCCATCTGTGGAATGGCTATCAGAGACAAGTACATGCAGTTCAAACTCGGGGATATGCGGCTGCTCGGCTAAAACTGCATCAATTAAATCAGCGATATTGTCGCGCTCATCATAGGTGGGGGTCACGACAATAGCGCGCGGTTTCGGTTCAGTCATCATTATCCTCGTAAATGCTTTTCACAATCAACAAGTTATCATAGAGCAGCACTAGGCATTTTCTCAATATGTATCCCTAACGCTTCGCTAACTCTTCTACAGAAAAGGAATAAGAAACAAAGTACGATGTACCAATCAACAGCACTTGCGCTAAATTATCATATACCCCTTTGGCGATGGGTTCAGGCTCTTCACCTTCGATGATTTTCGTCTCTAGGCCATGATGCTGGAGCACCTTTTCCAGCTTTTGGGCGAAGGATAAAGGCATTTGCCCAACTAAGCCACCGTCAGATTGAAATAGCTCTACCAACGGTTGGGACACGTTGAGATAGGTGGGAAAGGCACGATAGCCCCGAAAGGTGCTAGCATGAGCTTGTGATATATCTACGATGAGTTCATAGACATTATTGGGTTGCCCACGAAAGAACAAGGCAGCGGGGCGTTTGTTATATTGATCAAGGAGGGGATGGTCATCGAGGAGCTGGATTTGCTCTACAGTAGCGCCAAGATTATCAATGCGAAACTCCAACGTGCCAAGCACACGGATGATATACCCTTGCTGTGGGATGAGCGCCTCTTTTTCGGCATCATATTGCGCTGTTTCAACGATGAGTTGTAATTCATTGGGCACACCGCCAGCTTGCGCCAATAGAAAAGCGGCGTGCATATCTTCTGGTTGCAACGATTGTAAGAGTTGTTCTCTCTTTGGCATGTAAATTTCCCTATACGAGCACGGTTTCACATGGCTATATTGTAAAACACGCGCCTTACTCGTAGCAGGGGAAACCTAGACCTTTTCAGCGAGGCGACGTAATGCCTCGACGATAATGCGATGTTCTGCCTCGTGCATCCGCGCCTTATAGTCTTCTAGCGTATCGCCATCATGAAACGGCACAACTTCCTGCATAATCACAGTGCCCGCATCTACCTCTGGCACAACATGATGAATCATGCACCCACTAGCTTCAATCTCACCGCGCTGATAGGCTTCATAGGCGCGTTCAATAGCATGCGTGCCGGGGAAGGTATCGGGCAAGGCAGGATGCAGGTTAATCACCGTCGTGCCGACACGTTCTAGAAAGCCTGCACTAAGGATATGCATCCAACCAGCGAGAACGACCACATCGGGCTGGTAAGGGCGAATACAATCGGCCAAGTCAAGGTCATATTGTTCGCGCCCGCGCCCATCTTCTTTGTATGGCTTCAATGGGAAATAGCGCGTTGGAATACCCGTCATCTGGGCACGTTCCAGCCCATAGGCCGCCTTGCGATTGGAAATCACACAGGCAATTTCGGCAGATAAACGGCCTTCGTCAATAGCGTCGATAATCGCCTGCAAGTTTGTACCGCTCCCAGAAATCAGCACAACCAGACGCAAAGCTGCATCAGACAAGCTGCACCCCCTCGTGTGTATCTACAATCTGGCCAACATAGGCGCAATCATCGCCCAGCAGGGCTAAGGCTTCGTCTTGCTGTTCGGCAGGGATAACAACCAACATCCCCAGCCCCATGTTGAAAACGCGATACATCTCTTGTTCATCAACTTGCCCTTGCTGCTGAATCAGGTGGAAAATTGGCGGAATGGGCCATGTCCCCCGTTGAACCGCTGCACCAAGGCCAGCGGGCAAAATACGCGGCAAGTTATCGATGACGCCGCCCCCAGTAATATGCGCCAACCCGCGCACATCTACCGCAGTGCGCAAGGTTTGTACAGAAGCAAGGTAGCAGCGATGAACTGCTAGCAACGCCTCACCAATGGATTGGCCATTCAAATCCTCGCGCGGGATTTGCCAATCCAGTTCATCTAAAACCGCGCGGGCTAATGTGTAGCCATTGGTGTGTAAGCCGCTGGAGCGCAAAGCAAGCAAAACATCGCCCGCCTGAATGCGACTACCATCTAGCAGCTTTTGGCGGGAGACGACGCCAATAACCGCACCAACAACATCCACTTCACCCGCCACATACACGCCAGGCATTTCCGCCGTCTCGCCACCGATGAGCGCGCACCCGGCTTGCTGGCAGGCTTGAGCCATCCCATGCACAATAGCGGCGATTTGCTGCGGCACTAGGCGGCTAGAGGCGACATAATCGAGGAAAAAGAGTGGTTGTGCCCCTTGCACCAGAATATCGTTGATGCAGTGATTGACCAAATCTTGGCCAATGGTATCCCAGCGATTTAGACGGGCGGCAACTTTGGTCTTTGTGCCCACACCGTCAATGCTGGCGACTAGCGTGGGAGAGGGGAGTTTGGCTAGTGTAGAAGCATCATACAAACCGCCAAAATTCCCCAAATCGGACAGCACCTGCGGGGTATAGGTTGCCCTCACAGCGTCTTTCATCAAATGGATAGCGGTCTGTCCGGCATCAATATCGACGCCAGTCCGTTTGTAAGCATCAGCCATAATGCACCTTTCCTATATCGTGGCGGTAGTGCATACCTTCAAAATGAATGTGCTGAATCTCATCGTAAACATGCCGCAAAGCGGCGGCCAGCGTATGCGCCCTCGCTGTGACCGCCATCACCCGCCCCCCACTGGTGACTAGTGCGCCATCTGCTGTGCGTTTTGTGCCGGCATGGAATACCAGCGTATTGAGCTGCAAATCGCCAATCGTGATGGGGAGGTCTTCAGGATATGCTTGGGGATAGCCGGGAGAAGCGAGTACGACAGTAGCACAAGCGCCATCGTGCCACTGCACCATCGTCTCATCTAACGCACCGTCGATACAGGCGTTCATAACAGCATACAAGTCACCATTGAACATGGGCAAAACAACCTGCGTTTCGGGGTCTCCAAAGCGGCAGTTGAACTCTAATACGCGCCACCCTTCGGCAGTACGCATTAAACCAGCGTAGAGCACGCCAATATAGGGCGTTCCTGCGGCGCGCATCCCTTGTACTGTAGGGACGAGAACCGTTTCTCGGATTTCTGCTATATCTTCAGGCGTCACATCAAGTGTTGGGGCAAAAGCGCCCATACCGCCCGTATTCAGTCCTTTATCACCATCTAACGCGCGCTTGTGGTCGCGGGCGACCATCATGGGCACAACGCACTCGCCATCCGAGAAGGCCAGCACTGACAGCTCATCACCAAAAAGCCGCTCTTCAACCACAACAGTATCACCCGCAGCACCAAAAGCCCGCTCTACCATAATCGTATCAACAGCCTCCAGCGCATCATCTACCGTATCGCAAATGAATACGCCTTTACCCGCTGCTAAACCGCTCGCCTTGACCACAACGGGTTTATCCAACGAACGAATGTAGGACTTCGCCGCTTCTGCATCTGTGAATGCTTCATAAGCAGCAGTGGGGATGTTGTGTTTGGCCATGAACGCTTTGGAAAAGGCTTTAGAGGCTTCCAGCTGGGCAGCAGCCCGCGATGTCCCCAAAATGCGCAAGCCAGCCGCTTGAAAACGGTCAACAATGCCAGCCGCTAAGGGCGCTTCTGGCCCAACGACCGTCAAATCGACAGCGCGCGTTTGGGCCTGTCTCTTATACACATCTGACGC
>WGEI01000138.1 GCA_015492875.1 Anaerolineae bacterium
ACCCATATTGACGAACTGCGCGATGCCTTCCCGGCGCATATCGTCGTGGAGAAGACGCCAGCGGGCAGTATGGCCAGCGTGCAATAGCAATTTGAAACCCCGTGATGCGATTTAACGTATACTAGTTGAATAGATGCGTTGTGTTGACAAGGCCGAGCGCGCCCTCGCCAGCTTGAATGATGAGGAGTCGGAGGCGTTGCGGCTGCGGCTCATGGCGGAAAACGATGGCGAAATGGTCAATTTGGAGCGTTTATTGCGCTAAAGGGGTGGCTCTATGATTTATGTGGCAAGAATGATTACAACAATTGCTATTTGGGGGATTTTCGCCGCTATTCTTATCTTTGTCCCTGACATCACCGATAACTTCTTACTTATGGTTATACTGGCTGTTGCTATGGCGGTGAGCACCGAAAAAATCTGGCAAGTTGTGCCAGAAATCAGTGGGCTGGATTCTAGCAACTATGAAAAGGCAAAACGATACGACAAGACCGAGCGCTTTCTGGCCAGCTTGAACGATGAGGAGTTAGAGGCGTTACGGCTGCGGCTCATGGCGGAAAACGATGGCGAAATGGTCGATTTGGAAAGCCTGATGCAGCATTAAAGTTTACGAATAGGCCATGCAAAACTGATACCGATGGTCACAACGGTGCTGAACGACAGTGTGCCGCCTCGCTTTATGCCATCACTTAAGAGCGCGCGCCCAGACAAAGATAAAAAAACAGGCGAGAAAGCCCTCACCTGTCATACGAGTAGGCAACTCGTAGATTTGTACGCAAACGTCATTTTAACCCAAAACAAACGAAAGGGCTACTCAACTGCCCAGATGGACTTACCCGCGAGCACATCCGCAAGTTGGCGTTCAAATACACCATAGCGGATAGGCTTGCGAATAAACCCATCAAACCCCTTCGCCTGCGCTTTGGGGATTTCTTCGTCGGGGTCAGCGGCGGTTACCGCAACAATTGGCACTTGCTGAAACTCTGGAGCGGCGCGAATTTCATCGAAAACTTCGTATCCTGTTATTCCTTGCGGGAACATCAAATCTAGCAAAATCAAATCTACAGGAGCGAAGTTCCGCAATAAGCGCAGGGTATCTTTACCCCAACGCTCAAACGCCACTATTGCGCCATTTTGCTGCAAGATTGTTTGCAACAGGGCGACGTTATATGCATTATCTTCAATGACGAAAATACGTTTACCTGCAAGCAACTCAGCCATAACATTCGTCCTCTTTACCTTGCTGGATTATACGGATTCTACTCTAGCTATTGGTAATGATAGATAAAAGGTCGCACCCTCCCCTGATACACTCTCTACCCATAGCTTGCCGCCATGAGCCTCAGCGAAATAACGGGATATAGGTAAACCCAACCCAGTCCCCGTCCCCTGCTCAACACCAGACGGCGTTTGGTGGAATGCCTCAAAAATACGTTCAACGCTATCCTGCGGCACTCCGGGTCCATCATCAACCACGCTAATCACAAGATGGCTATCTTTATGTTCTACCTGAACGACGATTTTGCTATTGGTGAATTTCACCGCGTTCGATAATAGATTGAGGAAAAGCTGGCGTAAGCGGCGTTTATCGCCATGAATTTTTGGCAGGCTATGGGGGATATTCACAATGAGCTGAGTATCACGCTCGCCAATCAGCCCACGCGCCGTTTCCACTGCTTGCTGTAATTCTGGCTTCAGGTCTATATCTTCCATGTAGAAGCTCATCCGACCAGCTTCAATCTTACTCATATCAAGCACATCGTTCACGAGACTCAAGAGGTGCTCGCCACTGGAAATAATCATATTGAGGGCGGAAAGCTGGCCTTCATTAACCTCGCCATAAGCGCCATCTCTCATTAACAAGCCGAAATTAATCACCGCGTTGAGCGGTGTGCGCAATTCATGGCTCATGCTAGAGAGGAAGCGGGTTTTCATTTGCTCTAATTGGCGCAACTCTTCTGCAACGCGCAACTGCTCGGCAAACAAGCGGGCGTTATTCACCGCCACCGCCACCTGCTGCGCCAACGAGGTGAAAACGCGCACATCATCAGCCCCAAAATAATCTGGATGAGTCGATTCAAAGTCCATAACGCCTATGAGCTTATCGCCCAATATCATGGGGACAGCGACCTCTGAGCGCGTTTGGGCAACGGGTGCTAATGATAAATAGTTGGGGTTGGTTTGCACATCATTGACAACGACAGCTTGTTTTTCGCGGGCGGCTTGCGCTACAATGCTAGGGCGCGCCTCACAAGCAATATTGCGCTCTTCCGGTGTGAATAGTTTGATGAGGCCACCGGTGACTGATGCCATCTCCAATGTATCACCATTTTCATTGAGCAAGAAGACAAAAACATGATACAGATTGAAACGCTGGCGTGTAAGTTCTACCACTTGCGCCAACAACTTGTCTAAGGCGAGTACAGTGCTAATCTGGCGAGAAACATCGGCAGCCGCTTCCAAGTCACGGGTACGCTCGGCAACGCGCGTCTCTAGGCTATTGATGAAATCACGCAACTGCGCCGACATGCTATTAAATGCTGCTGCTAATTGCCCAATTTCATCTTTACGGTTGAGCTTAATTTGGCGGTCAAGCTGCCCTTGCGCCATAACAGTGGCTGTTTCAGTGAGTTCAACGATAGGGCGGCTGATACTTTGCCCAACCCAAAAAGCGATACCCACGACAACCACAGCGATGACAGCTATAGTCAACATCAAAGCCTGTTGCTGGGTGCGGATAAAAGCCAACACAGAGGCTTGAGGGCGTAATGTCACTAAGAACCAGTTCTCTTCAATACCCGGAGGGCTAAAGGGCTGGTATATCGCCAGAAACTCGTCGAGGTCAACAACGCCCGCTTGACCACGCTCGAAAAGGGCAACAAGTTGGGGAAAATCGTTCTGGAGACGCTCTCCGGTATTCAAATCGCGCCCATAAAGCAACTGTTCATCGGGATGTGACAGATAATAACCATCATGGTCTACAAGGAAGCTGATGTCATCTGGTGATAAAAGATTTTGCACAAATTGAAGGAACTCTCGTGCGCGCACATCAGTCACCAGCACACCAACAAACGTATCTTCATGATATATGGGGGTGCTATAGCGCAAAACAGGGGTATACGGCTCTTGAATTTCGCCAAATTCATCAAAAAGCTCTAGCGGTGCGACATATATTTCCCCCGCATTCAGCGCTTGTGCCTGTACAAAGTAATCCTCGTCATTACGAACATTCAACCCAAAGCCAGGGGCGGCGGTGATGGAATCGCCTTTATTATCAATACGAACAAACTCGAAGCCATCGGCATTGAGAAAGCGAATATGCTCGTAAATGGGCGTATCCCCCACCCGCCTCCATTGCGCCATCGTCAGAAACTCTTGCTCTAAGGTGCGCCGTAATTGCTCTAAACGCAAACTATCACGGGATACAATAGTCGCAGCGAGGTCGCGAATAACGGCAGAATTGGCCAAAATGAGAATATCGCTTTCAGCAGTATCGAGAAAGCGTGTCATATTGGCGATAATGTCATTATGATGATTTTGTTCATCAAGGATGACCCGTTCGCGGAATTGGTCGGCGGTGATGAACAAGGTGATGGCCGAAGTCACCACCGCCGGAATCAGGCCAATCGCCAATAGCAACAGAATCAATTGTGTGCGTAAGCGTAAATTAGCCATAGAACGCTCAGTTAATCATTTGCTTCAGCGGTTGCTTCTGGAGTTGTTTCTATACCAAATGGGTCTGGTAGAGGTTGAGTGAAGTCGTTATTTGTCCACGCTTCAATCATTGCCTCTAAATTAAGCTCAGTGACAATATCCATACCGCTATTGGTGAAGCTCTCGTACTCAACACCTTCTAAAACATGGTCATAGAGCATCTGCACAGTGTCGTAACCCCAACCCCAATATTTTTGACCGACTAGGCCATGGATATATCCATCAGCCATCCAATCTAATTCAACAGGTAAAGTATCAAATGTGACGGTGAACATTTCGCCCGCTTCGCTGGCGGCTTCCCAAGTGGGCATTCCCCCACGACCGATAAGCAATGGCCATAATCCCACCATAAACCAGCCATCAAGGTCTGGATGCTCGGCCATGACTTCTTCTACGAGTTCCGCGCCTAAAACGGGGTTATCGTTGCTGTAGACTGTAGCGACAATTTCAATATCTAGCTCATTCTCCTCAATATAATCAAGGAAGCCGCGAATACGCTCATCAAGATTGAGTGAACCTTCAACACCGCTGAGAATAGCTACTTCACCACTTTCTCCCATAGCGCGAACCAACAACTCGGCAGCGGCACGCCCTCCTTCATAGTTATCAATACCTAGATAGGTGATGCGATTGCTATCTGGAGAATCGGAATCCCAAGTCATCACAGGAATACCGGCTTCAGTCGCCGCGTTAATGGGTTCAATACAGGCAACGGGGTCAATACAAGAGACGCCAATCGCATCAATATCATCAAGGTCGATAATATCAAAGAGGAGATCAACTTGGTCTTCAGCAGTGGTATTGAAAGGCGCAGCAACGAAAACATCGACATTACATGGACCAGCCGCGCTCAGTTCAGCGGCGCGGGTTTCTGCACCAACGCGCCCCAACTCAAAGACAGGATTATCGAGCGCTTTAGGAATCCATGCGATTGTCAATGTGCCATCCGCAAGCGGGCAGGCTTGCTCATTTGTATCTTGGGCGCCAACGGTCAACGTCATTCCTAATATGGTGCACAGTAGTAAAAGCATATAGCGTTTCATGGCTAAACCCCCAAACATATGGCGAATACCAACGAAACAGTTAGGGTTTATCTAGAAGAAACGGTGAAAATTGATGTGTAGAGCATCCAATATACCCTATCCTGTAATTTTAATATAACAGAAAACTTAGTTAATTAAGCTTAATGTCGCAAAATTAGCTAGTTGTAATCGCGGCATAATCGGGCAAGTCACGCTCCATGAAGCGCACGGTTGGCCAGCGATACACAAGGACAGAGAGCATAAACATCAACAAGCCGCTGAAAACATACATCAGCCCAATCCCCGCTCCAGCGCTATCGCCTACGAACATGGCCACATTTTGCCAGAACGGCGTATGTAGCGCTGGCTCAAAGACGGTATCGGCCAACGGCCCAACGAGCAGATAGCCTACAATCGTTAATATCTGTGAGACTTGTGCCATTGCCGCAAAAACTCTACCCTGCACATCGGAGGGCACTTTGGCCTGTAGTAGTGAGGTGATGGCGTTGCTGGAAAGAGCGAAGATGAACATCACAGAGAAAAGAAACAGGGATAGCGTGAAGGCATTTTGTGATATGCCGATGCCGATGAGCAACACGCCAATGAGCGCCATAGCGGGCATAATCAGCCGCACACGGGGACGAACCCCGCCCCAAACCAGCATGAATAAACTGCCACCAATTGCGCCCAAGCCATAAACGCTGAGGACGATGCCGGTTTGCGCCGTATCGGTCAATCGGGCGAAAACGTAGGGGATGGCAATCGATAGAATGCCACTGAACAGCAGGTTCATCATGCCGATATACAAAATCAAGATAAGCAAGGGGCGGTGCAGCCACATGAAGCGAAAGCCACCGAACACCACGCGCCAGAAAGAGCCGCTGAACTGGCGCCCGATGGAGGTTTGTTCTGGACGGGGGATGGGCAGGAAAAACAAGGCTACTATAGCGATGATAAAGGTCGCAAAATCAACGAACATCGCCCCTTGAACGCCAATTAGGCCATAGAGCAACCCGCCGAGCGATGGGGCTAAAGCCTGTGCAATCGAGGTACTCAAGGTGCGTAGGGCGTTAGCGCGTTCACGATGGGTATCTGGCACGAGGAGCGTAATGGAAGCGGTATAAGCTGGCCCCTGAAAAATCTGAAACAGCGCTTGCACAAATACGACGGCATATAAATGCCATAATTGGAATGTGCCAGTGATGAGGGTTATATAAAGGAATAAAGTGGCAATCGCTTGGCCAGTATCCCCCAGCGCCATCACCAGCCGCCTATCTAGGCGGTCGACAAAAGCGCCAGCAAAGCTATAAAACAGCGCGCGCGGCACAAAGCCAAAAAATGCAGTGAGGGCAATGGGGGTGGCGTCGCCGGTTTCGGTATATATCCAGACGCTAACGGCGAAACTGCTGATATAACCGCCCAATAAGGAGAGCGCTTGCGTGATAACGAGGGTATAAAAGGTGCGTAGTTTTCGCTGTGTATCCATGAAATTCCCCTTATTTTGGGGACAGTATAGCGATTAGCAGAGCGCATTGCTATAAACAACTTAGTAAGACCAACAAAACAAACTATAACCACAGGCGCATTAGCATCTATCAAACGGTAAAAACGCAAAATCAACCCCCATCAACCCCCTAAATACACCTTTTGATGGATACAAAGGTCTCAATTTTAACGTTACAGTATGTAAGATGATTGTGTAGGATGCTGCTTCATGATAGCCACTTTCACCGCCTTTGATGCACATACTGAAGTCAGCGGTCAGTTCATCGCAGACAATTTAACGCAGCTCAAAACCGCGGCATTGTACCCCGTGTTAGAGGTAGAAGGGCTGAATCACATTGACACACAACGTTGGTATCCGATTCAAGTGTGGCTCAACGTACTGCGCAACCTAGCGCAAGATGCCCCAACATCCACCGACTTCGTAGCAACGGGCATCCGCATTGGAGAACAACTCACACTAAGCCCGGCGGTGAAATCCATCGAAACCGCCTTGCGAGCATTAGAAGCTTTCTACACCCAAAACCATCGTGGTGGCGACGCGGGATACATTGAAGTTCTGCCATCCACTCGTCGCGTCGTCACCCTCCATATCTATACGCCGTATCCTGCTAATCTATGGTATGGTGTAATATATGGGCGGGCACGGCGTTTCCTGCCGTCCAGAAGTCCATTACAAGTTGCTATGGAAACGCTTGAAGACGTTCATCGCTATATTGTTTCGTGGTGAGCCGTGCAAAGTTCGCCAAATGGGGCTACAATAGAGAAAATTCGCACAAAGCATTCACCATCCACACAGAGCAGGAGACCGGGAGGACTCGGGAAAGTGGCAGAGCAAAATCACATCCATCAAGCAGAGGTTAGTGGCGTACCGTTATTGGCGGCGTATATGACCCCGCAAACTGGGCTGAAGCGCCTGTTTGCGCAGCATGGGCTTGGTGAGCCTGACCCGTTGGCCTGGTATTCATTGCAGCATTGGGTAGACATTTTGGACAAGGTCGCCACGGCGCCTGATGGCACAGAGCAGCTCATTTATATTGGTGCGGCTTTCGCTTCAGAAATGCCCCTGCCGCCGATGATTACTGACATTGGCGTTGGCATGGCATTTTTGGATGTGCTCTACCAACAATTACATCGTGGAGGTGCTGGCGCAGTGCGGGTCAAGCAGCCCGGATGCAACTACGTCACACTTTATAATGAAACGCCCTATCCCGATGCATTCTGGTATGGCCTGCTACAGGGTTTGCTGGCGCGGATTGCCCCATTTGCAGAGTTGAACATCCACTACGAAAACTCAACCTACACAATTGTCTGGCAACCCGAAACTGCTGTTAGCGGTATGTGAGGGTTCAATTGAAGACGCCGGGCAATATACTGCCTTCGGCTGATAGTTTGTACAAGAGGTCTTATGCCTTATACCTGCGACTGGCTCATTCCCAATCGCGTCGTTCTGATGGGCTTTGAAGGCGCAATTAGCACTGAAGATGTCATTGCAGCTTACCACACATTGCAACCTTACTGCGCGCAAGTGAGCGATGGGCTATTTCATATCTGTATTGATGTTCAGGGAGTTAGCGCTTACACGCCGGAAATTTTGCGGCTGCGCAATAAAATTCGGCTGGGCGATCCGGAGAAATATGGTTGGGTAGCTATCATCGGCGATAATCCAATAGCGATATATTCCATCACAACCCTATGTCATATGTTGCACCTGCGCTTTAGGGTGTTTTCTATCACAGAGGCTGCCCTGAACTTTCTCGTGCAACAAGACGCAACATTGAAGACCTATACACCGTAGAAAATTGCGTTTTTACAAGAGGGCGTTAGTTATTTTGCCCATAATAGGCAACTCGCTCTTGTCCCCGGCGAGTTGCCATTTTTATTTGTGCTACCCGCTCTATTCCCCACAGGTGTATAATGTACGGGTCGGTTCAATCGATGGAGGGACAATGAGCGGCACAGTTTTCAAATGGAGCATCTTGATATTTGTAGCGGCATTGTTGAGCGCCTGCGCGGCAACCACGCCCCAAATTATCCCAACATTGAAGCCAACAGCTACAGCGACATTCACACCATCGCCCACTTTTACCCGCGAGCCAGAACTGACGCCATCGGCGACCGTGCCGCCACCGACGGCCACACGTGGCCCATCCCCTACCCCACTCTTTCGCCCGACAATAACGCCGCAGGGCACTATACCACCAACGCGCGTCTTAGACCCGAACGCGCCACGTATTGAATTTTTCGAAGCGGAGGCCGATGCGGTAGCGCCGGGCGATACGTTTAACGTGTTCTGGTCTGTGCGTAATGTCAATAACGCGGTGATATACCGCTTAGATGGGCAAGGTAACCGCGAAGCCCTGTGGAACGTTGAGCCAGCCGGCACGCAGGCCATCCCCACCCGCCGCCGTGACCGTGGCCAAGTTAATTTGCTGTTGGTGGCCAGCCGTGGCGGTATTGAGGTGCAGCAGCCGCTAAGTGTGCTGCTAGAATGTCCGATACCGTGGTTCTTCGCCCCAGCGCCAGATAACTGCCCAACCGATCCGGCCATTCAAACCCGCATGTTGGAAAGCCCCTTCGAGCGCGGGCGCATGATTTATGTGCAAGAGCGCGATCGCATCTATACCCTGTTTAACGACGGCAGAGAACCGGCGTGGGTGGCGTTCCAAAACCGCTATGACCCCGCTGTCCATGATGAGATTGATCCCAATTTTGTGCCGCCAGCGGGATATCACCAGCCGCGCGGCATTTTGGGCTTCATTTGGCGCGCCAATGATACCGTGCGCAACCGTTTGGGGCTTGTGGTTGGGCTTGAATACGCCATTGCTTACGAGGGCTTCTTCCAAACGGCGACCAATACCGCCGGCGATGAGGTGCTGTATATCTCCAGTGCAGATGGCGGCGTCATTCAATTAGAGCCGGGCGGCGTCGTTTGGGAACTCATCCCACCACCTTAAGGAGGGCGTGATGTGGCGTTTGGGCTGGCTCATTTTATCATCGCTCATACTGACAACAGGCGCATGGGCAGAGCAACCGCCCCTATTGCCAGATAGCCGTTTCGTCTATAGCCCAGATGCAGCCACTTTTGACATGGCGGCATTTGTTGAAGGGCAAGCGGGCTATTTGCGGCAAGCGGGTGTGACGGTGGTCATCAATGGCGATGATGGCCAACCGCAGCAACGGACAGAAGCCGCCGCGCAGGTCGTGATGCGGGTGGCGCGTGATTATAGCATTGACCCGCGTTTGTTATTGGCGCTACTGGACTATCAAGCAGGCTGGATACGCCAATGGCGCATCTCTAGGGAAGCGCGCCTCTACCCGTTCATCGCTGATGAGAATTATCGCGGCCTTTACGCTCAATTGAAATGGGCGGCGAATGAACTCAATCGGGGCTTTTATGGCTACCGCTTTCGTAACATGCGCGCCTTCACGCTGGCAGATGGCACAGAGATAAACACCTATGACGCGCCCAACGCGGCGACGGTGGCGCTGTGGCGTTTCTTCGGCCTCTTGTATGGTGAAGCGCAGTGGCAAACCGTAACCGGCGAAAATGGCTTCATCACCACCTATGCGGCGCTCTTCGGCGACCCATTTGATGCGCCGCCACTCTCACCCTTACCTGAAGGGTTACAGCAGCCATATTTGCGCTTGCCATTTGCACGAGGAGAAGTTTGGCGCTTAACAGGTGGCCCGCATGGCGCGTGGGGCGATGGCAGCGCTTGGGGCGCGTTAGATTTTGCGCCGCCAGATGCGGGGCTAGATGCCCGACCGCCCTGCTTCACATCAGATTACCCCGTCCGTGCAGTCGCTGATGGCCTGATAGCGCGCAGCGGCGATGGTGTGGTGATACTCGACCTTGATGGCGATGGCGTTGAGCATACAGGTTGGACGATACTCTACCTGCATATCGCCGCACAAGGGCGCATCGAAGCGGGGCAAACGGTAGCGGCGGGCGATATTATCGGCTATCCGGCTTGCGCTGGCGGCTCATCAGCGGCAACCCACCTGCATATAGCGCGGCGTTATAATGGTGTGTGGTTGCCAGCCTATTGCCATGACTGTACTGCCCGCACCATGACACCCCAGTTTGTGCTCTCTGGTTGGTGGGCAGTGGGCTATGCAGGACAAGTTTATCAAGGATATTTATATCGTGGAGAGCGCCGAGTAGAAGCAATCGAAGGGCGTCATACACAGGAGAATGAAATATCATGGTGAAAATAGCGCGTTTATTGACCTGTTTATTGCTCGTTATGCTGGTCATTCTGCCAGTAGCGGCGCAAGATGATACTGATTTACCAGAACCGCCATTGCCGAGCTATGTGCTCATCGTGGTGGTAGATGGCCTGCGTTCGGACGCTATCGCCGAAGCGGAAACGCCTAATTTCGATACTCTGATTGAAATTGGCGCGGCGGATATGGAGGCAGAGACGGTTTTTCCGCCAGCAACGTTGCCCGCCATCACTTCAATTTTAACGGGATACGATGTTGAGCAGCATGGTGTCGATTGGAATAGTGATGAGGCCATGACTATCGAAACGCCGACGATGCTCACATTGGCGCAAGAAGCAGGCTATCGGGCGGCGATGGTCACCGGTAAAACGCTGCTCAACCAGCTTCACCAGCGCGATGATGTGGTGTATGAAGAGGGTTTACTGGGTGATAGAAGTGTCGTCGATCGTGCCATTGAACTGTTAGAAGATGGCTATGAAGTGCTATTTATCCACTTCCCCAATCCGGATTTCTTCGGTCATCGGCGCGGCTGGATGAGCGATATTTACTTATTTGAATTGGAAGAGACAGACCGCCAACTGGGGAGACTCTTGGCGGCATTGGATACGTTAGGCATCGCTGAGGAGGCGCTCATTATTGTAACTAGCGACCATGGAGGCAGCGACTTCGACCATGGGGCAGATATTCCAGAGGATATGCTCGTGCCGTGGATTATCGCCGGGGTGGGCGTGGCGCAAGGTGCTGAACTTGAAGATATAAGCGTGATGGACACAGCGGCAACAGCCCTGTGGACGCTAGATTTGCCATTACCTGAAGACTTAAGCGGCAGACCGGTGGTAGAAGCATTTGAGGCTGAAGACTAGCGGCGTAGGGCGGAACATAACCCGCCCTATTTTTCACCCCACACCTAAACCGTATCTTAACCTTCTCTTTATAACAAATGTGTTATAATGGGTTACCAGTTGGTTTGAGAAATTTTGCATAAGTTTTTCAACTGGGGGTAACCTAGCCAACTTAGGAGTGTGGGATAAAATAATGCAGTCACAAAGTCAACATCCTGACAGTCAACAGCCTGGCAAAACTGGCTCTATTCCGCGGCATGAGGTGGAACGGGTGCTACGCCAATTGCGTGAAGAGGAAGAAACAGAGCCAAAACTCCCTCTGTTATCTGAAGAGGGGGATGTGGGGACGACGGGCATGATGCCCGCTATAGAAGACAGCGAAACGCCAAGCGAAACCGGAGATACCGATAAAGACGTGCGGACATCGGCATAAAGTGAGTTATTTTTAAGAGGCAAGGGATGCTGACTAGATAGCATCCCATTTTACTTTATTAGGGTAAAAGGTTACAGCCTATCTCACCATTTTGCGCCATAGTGAGAAACTGGCGAAAGGCTTGTGAGGCAGTATCATCAATCATAGATTGCACAGCGGCGAAATCTTCCGCAGCCCCCTGTTTATCATCAAGCTGCAACCGTGCTGCGCCCCTCAAGGTGAGCAGCATCATGTGATTAGGCGAGAGCGCTAATCCTGCCGTGAAAGCCTCTTCAGCTGCGGCGTACTCTTCTATCTGACATTGGGCGATACCCAATAGGAAGTATAAATCCAACTCATCGGGGTCTTGTGTTAAATCGGCTTCAGCTGTTTGGATAGCTTGACGATATTGCCCCAACAGTAACTGGCCTAAAACTTCAGAAACTTCGGAAAAAGTATTGCCGATGTGTGAGCCGAGCAATGTCGTTAAAGTGCGTTCAACGGCAGCAGTATCTGTCAGATGCTCCAAAATGAAAGCTGACCACTGTTGAATTTCGCTCTGTCGTCCTGTCTGGAGCGCTATCATCGTTTGGTAAATGTGAGCGAGGCCATCCTGTGGGGAAAGCCCCATCGCCATATCAATATCTCGTTGTGCGGCATCTAGCTGATTATGGCTATAATGAACAATCCCCCGCAAGGTATATAGATACCAATCCTTCGGGCGCAATTGAATTAATCGGTCTAAAACAGTTAGCGTTGGCGTTTCATGGTCATGGAAAAACAAGTCTTGGGCGATATAGCTGAAGAGTGATAGGTATTCTGGAAGGGGGTGCTCTGCTAAATCAGGGAAGCGTTTGAGCGTATTAATGTCTTCCGTTGCCGCATCTAGGTTTTCCAAACGAAACGCCACCAGCGCACGGACAGCATATAGTAGCGGATTGGTGGAATCTAGTTCAATAGCGGCATTAATCGCATCCCATGCGGCTTGTGGGTCACGATTTAACTGTAGAATGGCAGTGTGAAATTGTGAGGGGATTTCGGCAGCATCTATTTGGCCTGTCGTCGCATCTAGCAAATCCAACATAGCTAAAGCACGCACCAAATTATAGCCATCACCATCTGCCAGATGAAAGGCCACCATCTGCACAAGGACGGGCTGCGCCAGAGATTGGAGATGCAAATTATCGAGAATGAGGCGAACTTCGGCAGTCTGCTCAATTAAATCAATGTCGTCAAAGGGATAATATGGGAACGGCGTTATAGAGCCGGGATAAATAGATACAATGACATCCTGCACGTCATAGTTGCCCCAAATAACAATAGCTGCGCCCAGCTTATCGGCAATTTCATGCGCTTCTGTGCCTTCGGTGATGACATAGGACAAACGCTCAACCTGAATGGAGGAGAAGGGGATTAATTCTTGCAATCTATCGTGTAAATCTTCAGCAATAAACCGCCCAATATCACGCGGTTCCCCCGCCAAACGCTCAAAATCTGCGACTAGCACCAGAAATTTACCCTCCTGAACCGGTGGTACATTGTTGAGCGCTATTTCGAGGTCAACAGAGGTGGATACAGGCGAAGCAGCTGGCAACTCGGCGGGGCGATTTGATAGCACGACAGCGGCAAAACCAAGAAGCAGAGTGAGCGTCAGAAAAACCAAACCCAATAATAAGCCCTTTTTCGAAGAGGCGGTGGCGGATGGTTGCGGCGTCATCGCCTGATGAGGGGTTTCTGGGGTTTGGGCTAGCACGGTTTCGGCCTCATCCTCAATCGCGACTGGGGGCAGCGGGGAGGTGCGAGTATGGGCAGTAAACGTCGCCTCATGGCCTTTGCTCAAAACTTCTTCAAGGGCAGCGCCAACTTGCCGAACGCTCTGAATACGTTTATCCGGCTCTTTAATGAGCATCGCATGGATTAAAGCCGCTAAAGCTGGGGGGATTTCTGGGCGTAGCTCAATCAAAGGTTGCGGCTCATCCATCACAATAGCCGTCAGTAGCGCGGCGGTAGAATCTCGCTCAAAGGGGTTTTTACCGGCCAGCATTTCATAGAGCATCACGCCGAAAGACCAAATATCGGTGCGCGGGTCTAAATCTTCACCGCGGCAGGCTTCGGGGCTTAGATAGGCAAAAGTGCCGACAACCATGCCAGTGCTGGTCACGCGGGTGCGGTCTTCAAAATGGGCAACGCCAAAATCCGTCAAGCGCGGCGTGCCATCTGTAGCCAATAAGACATTTGCGGGCTTAATATCGCGGTGAATGATGTTCAAGCGGTGGGCACGGGTGAGGGCGTCTGAAAGGTCTAGCGCAATTTCTAACACTTGCTTGACGGGTAATTGAGGAGTTTCATCCATTAAATCACGGAGTGAGCCGCCCCCAACATACTCCATAATGAGCCAATGTGTGTTTTCCTGCTCAACAGAATCCAAAATTTTAACAATGTTGGGGTGGTTCAAGCGACGCAGCGCTTCGCCTTCTCGAATAAAGCGCTCCACTACATCAGGAAAGTTCTGCGTCAGCTCCAGTTTAAGCTGTTTCACAGCGACAGGCTGGCCGGTTTGGGTATCTACGGCACGATACACCGCGCCCATCCCGCCCTGTCCGATTTTTGCGTCTATCCGATAGCGCTGTGCTAATATCAGCCCTTCACTCACAATCAATCAGCTCCCGCTATATCTAGAGGTACGCTTCACAATCATAAAAAGATATAGCATACCGCATTTATCTTAACACATCACACACTTAGCGTATAGCCAACTAGCCTAAATCTGTATTAAAAATGGCTTAAACCTAACAATTGTCGCACAATATATGAAAAATTGATAAAAAACATGTAAATTTACGATTAATCAATTTTCATTTCATGACTTAGCGAGTATCATAGAATTAGAACTCATTTTCATTATACGAGTTTACCCGTTCGAGGGCGCTATGATTCATGATGATGACTATAACACGACAACACTTCACAAATTTATAGGCTACAGCGGCAGTAAGCGCGTGGCTACGCCCCGCCCCCTAACCCCCGAAGATAAGTACCTGCCCCGCAAATTACGGCTCGAAAGCGAAGATGGAGAACGGCATTTAGAAATTGTCCTGCGCCGCTTTATGTTGGTTGGGCGCAGCGTCAATGGGGATGATGCCAATCTAGACGTTGACCTGACACCGCTTTCGGCTTATCGGCAGGGGGTATCGCGTTGCCATTTGGTGCTAGAATCTTCAGAACAGCAAGGCATCCTCATCAAAGACACGAGCAGCAAAAATGGCACGTGGCTCAATGGCGAGCGGTTACAGCCGTTGACCTACTATCGCCTGCGGGATAGTGATAAGCTCAAGTTGGGCGAACTCACCATGATAGTTCACTTCATCTACTAGTCTCGCCACGGCGCTCACCATTCAATTTTGCAATCCGTCGCGCTTCGGTTTAATATCTGTGCGTCTTAAAATTGCATGAATGGATGGGTGAGACAAGATGGCAAAATACATACTCGCATTAGATCAAGGAACGACTTCCTCTCGCGCTATTCTATTTGACCATAGTGGCAATGTGGTGCGTATTGCCCAGCGCGAATTCACCCAGCACTATCCCCAACCGGGCTGGGTCGAGCACGATGCCGAAGAAATTTGGGAAACACAATTGGCCGTTGCCCGCGAGGTGATTGGCGATAACGCCGACGAAATCGCCGCTATTGGCATTACAAACCAGCGCGAAACAACCGTTATCTGGGATAGACAAACTGGCAAGCCGATACACCGTGCCATTGTTTGGCAAGACCGCCGTACCGCCGCCCTGTGCGATACGCTCAAGGCGGAAGGCTTCGACCGCACCATCCGTGACCATACCGGACTGGTGACAGATGCCTATTTCAGCGGCACAAAAGTAGCGTGGCTATTGGATCATGTGCCGCAAGCGCGCGAACGGGCAGCAGCGGGCGAACTGGCTTTTGGCACGATTGACTGCTTTTTGATGTGGCGGCTGACAGGCGGGCGCGCCCATGTCACCGATGTTAGCAATGCCGCCCGCACATTGCTCTACAATATCCACAGCGGGGCGTGGTCAGATGAGATTTTGCAGCGGCTGAATATCCCTCGCGCCCTCCTCCCGGAAGTGAAACCCAGCAGCGCCGTTTATGGCGAAACGGATGCCGCACTATTTGGGCGGACGATACCTATTGCTGGCGCGGCGGGCGACCAGCAGGCGGCGACGTTTGGGCAGGCGGCCTATGAAGTTGGCATGGCCAAAAATACCTATGGCACGGGTTGTTTCATGCTGATGAATACAGGCGATAAGGCCGTCGCCTCTGGCAATAACCTGCTGACAACGATTGCTTGGCAGCTGGGCGACGGCGCGGTGCAGTATGCGCTAGAAGGGAGCGTTTTCATCGCCGGGGCGGCGGTACAGTGGTTGCGCGATGAACTGAAGCTCATCCAAAACGCAGCAGAGACCGAAGCCATCGCCACCAGCATCGGCGATACGGGCGGCGTTTATGTTGTGCCGGCTTTTGTTGGGCTGGGCGCGCCCTATTGGGATCAATACGCGCGCGGCACAATCGTCGGCTTGACGCGCGGCAGTGGGCGGGCGCATTTGGTGCGCGCTACACTGGAGAGCATCGCCTACCAAACGCGCGATGTGGTGGAGGCGATGAAGGCCGATAGCGGGCTAGACTTGCCAGCGCTACGGGTAGATGGCGGCGCGGTAGCCAATAACTTCTTGATGCAGTTTCAAGCGGATATTCTCGGCGTGCCGGTACAGCGCCCGGCAGTCACCGAGACGACAGCGCTGGGCGCGGCCTATTTAGCTGGGCTGGCGGTGGGTTTCTGGCAATCGCAGGGAGAAATCGCAACTCAGTGGCGGGTTGAAAAGACCTTTGAGCCGCAGATGAGCGATGGCGAACGCGAAGCGCTTTATAACGGCTGGAAGCGCGCCGTAGAACGCGCCCGCGAATGGGCAGAAGCGTAAATATACTAGGGGCTGTTATACTACGCAGCCCCTTTTCCCAATATAGAAAGGCATGACATGGGTGGGAAAGTTGTCGTTGTTGGCAGTTTTAATACCGATTTAGTCACCTATATGCCGCGCTTGCCACAGGCGGGCGAAACTGTCGCTGGCCATGAGTTCGTCACTGGCCCCGGCGGCAAGGGCAGCAACCAAGCGGTGGCGGCGGCGCGGTTGGGCGGCGACGTACATTTCATCGGGCGAGTCGGGCGAGATAGCTTCGCCGATATTGGCTGGCGCTTATGGGGCGAACACGGCATCCAAACCGAGTTTGTCTATACTGATGAGGCTACAGCCACCGGCATCGCCAGCATCTTTGTGCAGGAAAATGGCGAGAACATGATTGCGCTGGCAACGGGGGCTAATGGGCGGCTCTCCCCCGCCGATATTGACCGCGCAGAAGCGGCTATTCGCGCGGCGGATGTTTTGCTGGTGCAATTGGAAGTGCCGATAGCAACCGTCCAACAGGCTTTGCGCGTCGCCCGCAAGCACGGCTTGACAACAATCCTCAACCCCGCCCCAGCCCAGCCGCTCTCTGCCGAACTGCTGGCGCTAGCAGACTATATCACGCCCAATGAAGGGGAATTGCGGCGGCTCACGGGTGTGGGGGGCGAAATAGCGACGGCGGCGCGGGCGCTTTGCCACGTGGGGCAAACGGTGATTGTGACCTTAGGCGAGCAAGGCGCGTTTTGGATGCGAGATGGTGCGCATGGCGAGGTTGCGGCATTTCGCGTGGCGGCAGTGGATACTGTTGGCGCGGGCGATGCTTTTAACGGGGCGCTAGCCGTGGCACTGGCCGAGAAACGCCCACTGGAAGCGGCTATCCAGTTTGCAAATGCGGCAGCAGCGCTGGCCGTGACCAAACAGGGCGCAGCGGCCAGTATGCCCTCGCGTGAAGCAGTGATGGCGCTTTTACAATCACGAGGCGATTAGCGCTTCTTCAGCATTATAGCTACACCAGCCAGCAACAAAGGCCATAGCAACCCAACCCGCTCAACGGCGAGGCGGCCATCAACGACTAGCAGCGCCAGCGCGCCCAGCACAATCAGCGCAGAGCCGATGTCATTATACGCCCAAGCGGAAACACAGTGGCCTGTCTCTAGGCATACCAGCCAAAAGGCCACGCCCAAAGTGATGATGAGCAATGTCCACCAAGCGCCAGACCATGTTAAAGTTGCCGCTTCTAAGAGCAAGAAAAATACCGCGCTCCATAATAGCCATGAACTATAGCGAGCTTTTGAACGTCTTGCGACCATCATGCCCTCCTTATATTCATGCCCTTTTCCATAGCTTAGCGCCGCTTTCGCAAACCTGCATGTGAAATTTATCACAAATACAACAGACACTTGTCCATCACCAGAAAGCGCCGCATAATGGCCTAGATTAAATTAACCGGGCAAATGGCGTGAGGGATTTGCATGGCCAAACCAGCAATTGAACAGCTTAGCCTACCGGTCATTGCTTCTTCTGGCATCACTATTCCCAACATCCTGACGAAAGCCACCAAAGCCGCCGACCGCCTCGCTATTCTCCTGCCTGGGCGGGGCTATACCATTCACCATCCGATATTGCATTATCTAACAGGCATTTTGCTCAAACATGAATGGGATGTGTTACGGGTGCAATATGCGTTCCAACTAAGCGGAGAGGGCTTAACCCCGCAACAATTGCCAGAGATTTACCAAGATACCCGTACCGCCATTGAAACCGCGTTAGCGCACGGCTATCAGCGAATTTGTTGGGTGGGTAAATCGATGGGAACGCCATTTGTCGCCCAATTTGCGCATGAGTATAGCGACCGCACTTGCGGCATCGTGCACCTAACGCCCATTCAGCAAGCGGTGAAAATGTCGCCAGAAGAGATACCCACCCTCGCGCTCATCGGCACGGCAGACCCGCATTATGACGCCGCCCACGTGGCAGCGACGGCGGGGCGCGCTCAATGGCGGGTATTTGACGCCCTCAATCATGCGCTAGAAGTGGCGGAAGATTGGCGCGGTTCACTCCATGCGCTAGAGAGCGTGCTATCAGCGTGTGAACACTTCATCCAAACATTGGACGCATCGCCATGACGAATAACACAAGGGGCAATAGCCGCCCCTTTCCTTACCATTTAGAATGGGCGGTCGTGTGGCGCTATGTGCTGTTCCACCCATCGCTGGAGACATTTCGCTGGTTACTGAGCGATCCAAAGGCCAATCGACAGCGCGCCTATCGCTGGGTTTTCGCCGTTGGCCTATTGGTGAGCGTGCCAATTTACTTGCGGGCGCATTTCATGCTCATGAGCAATCCCGATTATGCGCGGGTATTTGGGGAGATATACGGGCGGGCGATACCGGCGGTCTTTTTGCTGGGCAGCGCCTTCTTCACGGTGCTTGTGCGCGTCAGTAGCGGGCTAATTTGGTTGAGTGCGCGGGCACTGGGCGGGCAACCTAATTACAACGCCAGCGCCTACCTGATTGGCGCATTCACCGCGCCATTACTGCTCATGGCGGGCGTAGTGGCGTTTTTACCGCTGCCAGATACCGCGATTTTAGCCAGCTGGGGGCTATTGGCGCTGTGGCATTGGGCGCTCACGATTCCATCAATCATGACAGCCAATCAACTCAACAGCATCAAGGCGGCAGTTATCTCTTTCGTGCCGCTGTTGGCGGGGCTTTTTGTTGTCATGCTAGTGGTTATGGCGCTCATGCCGCCGTCTTAATATTGCGCCAATTCCTCAGATAGCCATGCCAAACCATCATCTACATTGAAGAATACTTTGGGTTGGCGAACGGCGCCAGCGCGAAAGCGAGCAAACAGCATGAGCATATAGCCAACCATATTGCGCATAAGCACCAGCGCAATACGCCCGCGCACCTCTGGGCGGAAGTCATTAATCTCGTTGGCTTTTTGGCGCATATAAGGGGTGAACCCCGCTGTCGAGTCGCTGAAATCGTAAAGGGATAAATAGGGTTGTGAAGGGTCCCACTCGGAGATGCGGTCACGTACATACTTAAACCACGCATCAATAGCATCGCGCTTCACAGTGTTGATGCGGAACAACAAAATTTTGCCGTCATGATGCAGATCACAGGTCACGCCCGGCGCAATATCAACAGTTTCAATTGTCATCAGGTTATCCCCATTAACCATACTGTTTCTCCCAAATTATACAAGCCTGCGGGCTATAAAACGAGGAATTGGCAGAAATTCTAACCAAACAACAGGTATTCGTAGGGCTGGCGTCGCCCCGCCGTATGGGGTTTTGGGCGGCGAAGTTCTATAATACATGCAAACAGATATCGAGCTTAAACGTGGGGGCAGTGACACGATGAAACGCCGTTGGGGGGTTCAAGCTATCGTCATGGGGGTATTGGTGAGCATGATGGCCGCTTGTGGCAGTGGGTTGCCACAGGTGACGCCGACATTTGTGCCCACCCATACCACCACCGCCACGCTTGAGCCGACAGCTATCGCCGATTTGCCATCACGCACACCCGTTCCCACTTTCACTATGACTGCCGCACCAAGTGCTACGCCCACTGATACCCCCACAGCAACCACTACGCCGACGCCTAGTCAAACGCCAACGGGCACATTCACGCCCAGACCAACCGCAACGGCGACGCAGACACCGACTATGACCCCATCGCCAACGGCCAGCCACACGCCAATACCGCCAACGGCGACACCGACAAAAGCGCCAAGCGTGACGCCATTGCCCACTATTGGCGCTAGCGATACCCCCACGCCCAGCCCAACGCCCACCATCACGCCGAGCCATACCGCCACACCGACGCTGACATTTACACCAGCGCCAACGAACACGCCAACTATAGCGCCACTGCCAACCTTTACGCCGACCAGCACGCTTTCGCCAGCACAGGCGACGGCGGCAGTGCTACGGCTGACGCTAGCGGCCATTCCCACACCCACATTTGGGGTACAAACGCCCTCGCCAGCCCCAACGCTGGACGTAACGCCGACATTCATCACGGCGACCGCACCAGCGGACTTGGGCATTATCACAGTATCGCCTGTGGTGGGGACGGATACACCTGTGCCCGTAACGCCGACACCGACGGACATCCCGCCAACGGTCAATCCACAATTTGTGCCGGAGCGGGCGGTTTTCATTCCGCCGCCACAGTTACCGCCCCCGCCCTCATTCTCTACAACACAAG
>WGEI01000139.1 GCA_015492875.1 Anaerolineae bacterium
TCCAGCACAATGTTATGTGGATGAGATAATGTTGGCTCTTGCCAAGCATCGGGCATGATATAGCGCCCCCTAAAAGCATACAGAAATTGGTCTAATCCCAGCCCTGTAATTGGATTATCTTTGAGCATGTTCCATGTACTAGCCCATGCCCGTAACCGGTAAAAATTTGTTCCCTGGGAAAAATCTAGCAAGTTAGCAAAACGTGGTGAAACCTGCACCAATATCACGATAGCCCCCGCCCCCATCGCTCCCATCCCTGCCAGCGGCCAAACCGCTTTTCGCCGCCATATCAGCCACAACACAGCGGCTACACTGATTGGCAAACCCAGAATGAAGCTGCCAGCACTTAAGGTTAATACAATCGCCATGCCCATAATCAACAAGGCCACAAACGCAAATATACGTCGCCAACGGTCTGTTGGAATCAAAACCATTGCCAGCGCAAAGGGGATACACCGCCCCAAAAAGAGGCTCAAATTATTGGGAGAGCCATAAACACTTGCCAATCGACGGGCGCCGCCTTCTGCCGTGATAACCTGTTCCCCGCGCAAAAACATCACAAACCCCAATATAGCGACAACCGTTCCCGCTACAATTAGCGTATCTACCAGCAAAACAGGCCGTTCTCGCTTCGGTTTTAAGGTTCGCCAGATGAAATAGAATAGCGCGGGTTCAACGAAAACCGTTCGCAACTCTGTAAGCGCGGTGGAGCGTATATCAGCCCACAGTAATGAGATAGCCCCTGCGCTTAGCCAAGCGATTAAAGCCCAGTCAAGCGCTTGCCAATGCCCAAACCCGCCTAATTGCGCATCTTCTAGAACAAGCCCTTGTTTTTTGCTCGCCCGCTCCACCAACCAGCGCAGTCCCCACGCTGCACTCGTTATCAATATGACCAATTCCATCATCGGGAAGGCAAATTGGTACAGCTCAACGGGAAATAAGAAAAATGGCGCGAAAAATATCGCTAGCATCAACCCTAACTCTAAGCGGTTATAAACGATGATAAATAACCCAATGAGTGCCCCCAGTGTTATCACGGTATGCAACTCAAGGTATACCAGCCCCCCAGTGATGATGGCCAACCCCAGTTGTATCGGCTCTCTTCTTAAAATATCTGGTGTGCCCGCATTCCACGTTAGCCACATACCCAGCATCAAGGCGAAAGAAGTCACCCCACTGAGAATCATCTGGCCTGTTTGCCCTAAAGGTTGCCATACCCGCTTGAAGTTTTGACCAACCCTCTTCCATGACAACCGCCACCCGCTGATAATCGTTGCGGCTAATGCCGAGAGAACAGTCAATGCTGCAATGATAATCTGTTGCTGGTAAGGGCGCGCCCTATCTCCAGAACTTACCGCAAACCCCACCAGCGCCCATCTATCTTGCAATTCTTCCGGCGTTAAGTCATTTGCCACCAACCGCAGCTCATGCACCCCATAGCGCAAATTCCGCGCCACAGCGACAACGTTCATCTCTGGCCGCAGGCTGTCGCTCGTCAACAACACATAAGCCCGTCCATCAATATCATGCGGTGTGGCATTAGCCTGCTCGCCATCAATAGTCACATAGAGATGCGCCACATAGTTATCTTCTCGAACAACTAAAGCAATATCCTGCCCAATAAACTTAAACGCCGCTTGGCTGTCATTCACCCAACCAATATCTGCCCCCAATGGGCTGAATTTCCACACGCCCCAATACTCTGCATATGGCGTCATTGGATGCCATAGCCCATCAGTAGCTGCTTGCGCTTGTTCACGTTGTGCCAGCGCGGTATATAGAGGCTTGGGCGTGCCTTGCCGGTCAATGAGCGCAAATCCCCATTCCGCGCTGGTTGGGTCAATGCGGTTCGGCTGCCATGCTGTCAAAATCATGCCACCTAACCATGGCCATTCACGTTCTGCCCGCGCCAATGCTGCTAAAGTGTAGTCAATCTGCGCTTCAGCCGTGACTTCTCCCCAAATAGAAGCATCGCCTTGCCATGTATCGGGTAAGCTATTCCAGCCCCAAGCGCTTGCCCATAGCGCCTTCTTTCCGTCGCCATAAAATTCCATAATTTCTCTTAGCAATATAATCCGCGAGAAATTGAGGACTGTTTCATCAACCGTTCTATCCTCTGGAGAGGAATTAAACCCGTAGGGCTTTGCGGCGACAGCATCCATATACGCCCCACCGCCTAAACGATATATATCTTCTAAATACCGTACATCGCTGATATTGCGTGGACCCAACTCTGTCGTAGGGGCTAACGCTGCACTGATGACGGTCACTTTTGCGTCAGCGCTATGTAACGCTTCATAGGCAGTTTGTAGTAAAGCGACATATTGTGCTGCTTGCGGTAGTTGTCCTCCCCATGCCGCCCTTAGATTTGGCTCATCCCAAATTTGATAATAGTCGACCACATCCCCATAACGCTCGGCAAAAGCGGTTATAAATTCACCAAACGCCCGTTCATCATCTGGCGGAGCAGTAGGGGAGTCAACGCTCCTCGCCCATGATGGTGAACCAAAGAAAACGATAACTGGCTGGAGCGAAGGGTGGTCTTTGAAAGCCGCGAATATCCTATCAAATGTATTCCACTCAAATTGCCCCTGTTTTTCTTCAATATCATCCCAACGCGCAAACTGCCGCACCCACGTTATACCCGCCGCTTCCATTAACATGAGTTGCTCATTGAGCGCCTCTTCATCGTATTGCGTCAGGTCGGCATTCACCCCAAGTCGCGGCACGCGGTAGGGCAACTCGGTTGTTTGTGTGGCGTCAACATAGCCGCGCAGCATCCTGTCATGCTCAGCGAGTGCGCCATATAGCGCTGTACTGCTACCCAGCAGTGTGAAAATCGCCACACAAAAAATAACGTATTTTCTCATCATCGCGTCCAAACAGGGTTAGAAGCGCCGCCGTCTAGTGTGAGTTGGTGTGCAACGCCCGATGTCGCATCAACAATCCACAAATTCCCCAGATAAATCAATGCAATTTGTGTACCATCCGGACTCCATGTGAAATTCTGCGGTGCTAAGCCAGAGCCGCCCTGTGTTGTTAGCCCTGGTTGATTGGTGTCTGGCGGGAAGATGCGCTTAGGGTTGCTGCCATCACGGTCTGCCACAATCAAATCATATTCACCGCTGATGCTAGAATACGGCTCTCGTGCTTGTAGATAAGCGATATATCCCTGCGGAAATGGGCTATCGGGCAAATTGATCAAATTGGAAAATTGCGGTGTAGACCACATCCCCGCGCTATCCACCACATCAGCTTGAAAGCGGCCTTCTACATCAGTAATCGCCACGTTGAATGCTGGGCTGCGGTCTGGCGACTCATTCCCCACCGGCGGGCCATGAACTGTTGTTGCGATTAACTCCCCATCAGGTGACCATGAAATGTTTGGCCGCCAAGACCATGGCTGAGTGGTGCTGAACTCTCTGTATTGTGCCAAAGTAACGAGTTCGCCGCTTTCTAAATCCACCAGTCCCACGCGGTCAGCCCGTGAAAATGCTAGTTTCTCCCCATCAGGTGACCATTGGAAGAATGTGCCCCACCAACCATATAATCCCCCCGTAGATGGCTCTAGGACTTCTTCTAAGTCGAGTATTTCACCCGTATCGGGCGCAATCCGCGCAATCCATAAATCATTGCTGGCGTTCCATAGCGTAGGTGCTTGGCGCGCCTCACCTTTGCTATAACTGAACGTGTTTGCTTTACCCGGTATCCATGCAGCCCATAGCACATCGGCAATAGTCAACTGAATTGGTTCTCTATCAATGTTGGTATCAGGCAAATACCATAACTGGTTCAACGCCGTAATTTCATCGTTATCTGTCGTTTTTCGCGTGAACAGCAATTGCTGGCCATCATCCGATAAACTAAAAACCAAATTGTCTAAATCGCCACTGGTCGTTAATGGCTGCTTCGCCGTGCTACTGTTACGAATAATCCAAGCGTTCCCATTACCGATATAGGCCAACGTACCACTAATGCGCACAGGCTCTAACTCACCACTTGGCCCAATCGAAACAATTTCGTTTATTGGTTCAATGATGACGGTTGGCTGTCCAATCTGCGTGGGTTCTTCCGCCACGCCGTCAACAATATAGTAACGGAAACACACTTCCTCAACACCATTCTGTCCCGCTTGTACAAGCCGCTCTTCACCGGGCGCCAGCCCTTCATTCAAAACAACCTGTCGCTTAAATGGTATCTCTCGCTGCTCACAGTTTTGTTGCTCTTCAACACGCCGCACAGTGATGCGAAGCCCATCATATATCTGTGTGAAGCGGGGCGGTTGTATACGGTCTAATGGCCCCAACTCAACATCGACTTCGCTTTGCGACAAGAACTCGCTCACCGTCATAGGTGAATCAATGGCAAAAGTTCGCAATCGCCCATCTGCCTGCAGCTCTACATAAATGACGTTTTCCTCTTCTGCTGGTTGACAGGCCGCAGCGACGAATATCAAAAACAATGTCAAGAAAATGATTTTTACACGCATAAGTTGTGTTGATGCCTCCAGCAATGTCATGGCTCTATACCCCATCAATAGTACGGGATTTTCGCTTCAGCAGAAAGATACGAGGATGCAATCCGCTTAAAGTAATTGGTAGAATGCGCTCCACTGCCCAATTTCTATTTTCTCGCAACACTTTCTCCATCAGCCGTATGGCATGAGTGATGATGATAAATCGTGCCCCATCTTGGGCGATACGCCCACCCTCTTTTAATACAGCAGGGTAGAGCGTTTCGTTACTGGCCATATCGCCCACAAGTTGCCCAAAAGGTAAATCTGCGGCGAGAACTTCGACACTGTTACTCGCCAATGGTATATGATGAGCATCACCCCATATCAACTTTATTTTTTGCCCATGTCCGCTAGCTTCAGCATGTGCTTGCGCCATTTGTAGCGCTTCCCATCGATTATCTATACCTATTGCTTGTCGCAATTCCCCACACATTGCCCGTTCTATCAACAATGTGCCGCTACCACAGGCGATATTGACGAAAACATCGTTTGCTTGCGGGCTTGTCAATAAGCACATTGCATGGGCAACAGACGCATTCAGCGCGCCTTCCATATTATGAATGCGATAATCTCTCGTTGCTAATGGTCGTGGAGAAATGCGAATTAGCGTTTCCCATCCCGTTTTCTGAGATGGCCGAACTCTCAAATGCAAATCGCCACGCTCTGCGATAGCCAGATTGCAACTTTCCCCAAGCTCTCGCTGTAATCTCTGCATAACCCGTGTCTGTTTGCCTGCCGCGCCAATGCTGAGCGTTTTGAATGTTCCCGCTGGCCACATACTCCGCACTGAATGAATCATCCGAGTGATTTGTGCGAAGTGTTGGTGGCCTAACAATGCTTTAGGTCGCGGCACGTCAAATCTCAAAATCACATTGATAGCAATGACTGTCTTTAGTGCACATAATGCTTTTAGCTCTCCCTGATAGCTGAACTGAACCCAGCCCTTGCCATCCTTGTATTGAGGTTGGGCGGTTAATCCACGAATATTTTGCTGAATTTCCCCTGCCGCGATGAACTCCAATCCTGGTGCGACTTCTGCCTCGCAAAGATAACGTATTGGGGTTTGTTGCCTTCGGTTTCTACGTTGTTTTTTGCTCATATGCTTGTTTGCTGAAACTCGTATCGGAACAAGTATAAACCTCATCGCTCAATAAAAAAGCCCCCGCCGAAGCAGGGGCTGAGCATAACATGCTGTGCTTATGGTTTCCACATTGGGGCGAAGTCGTGCGCAGCGTCAACTGTGAGCTGCGTTAAGCTTACGGCTTCACCACCTGCGTCCATAACGAAGATGTCGAAATCACCGTTACGGTCGGATGTGAACGCAATCTTAGAGCTGTCTGATGACCACGCGGGTTGACGGTCATTATTCGTATCTGTCGTGAGCTGGGTTAGGCTAACCGCTTCGCCACCACTGCTCATCACGAAGATGTCATCGTTACCGGTGCGGTTCGAACTAAACGCAATGAGCGTTCCATCTGGTGACCAATCTGGCGTGCGGTCATTGCCGGCATCAGTAGTCAGCGCAGTCACTCCGCTACCATCAACCGAACTCATGACAAAAATGTCATTATTGCCATTGCGGTCACTGGCAAACGCAATCAGCGTTCCATCTGGTGACCAATCTGGCCAGCGCTCGTTACTTGTGTCTGGCGTTAATGAAACTGGCGACGAGCCATCTGCATTCATGACGAAAATGTCATTGTCGCCATCACGGTCAGAGGTGAACGCAATCTTAGTCCCATCTGGCGACCAGCTCGGATGTTGATCGTTAGCAGGATTGTTTGTGATATTAGTGAGCGTCGCTGTGGCCAGCTCAAGCACGTATATCTCATTGTTGCCATCACGATTACTCACAAACGCGATTTTAGCCCCATCTGGCGACCATACAGCCTGCCCATCCACTGCTGGGTTATTGGTTACGTTGGTTATGCCACTCCCATCTTGCAGCATGAAGAAAACGTCACCGTTTCCTGCTCGCTCGGATGTAAAGACAATATCTCCATCAGGTGGTGCACTAGGCGCAGCAGAGACGCTGATAGTGGCGTTAGCCGAACTCGAACCAGCGGTGTTAGAGACGGTGAGAGTGACGGTGTAATCGCCGGGGTTGTTGTAAGTGAAG
>WGEI01000140.1 GCA_015492875.1 Anaerolineae bacterium
AAACATGGGGTCGCATATGGACGATAAAGATTTAAGACAATTAAATAGAATGTTAGTGGTTATCAATAGTTTTATCAATCAGGAAATCAATGTATGTGCTTTAACAAACAGCTTATTTTTCTTGAGATCGCAGCTTAGTGAAGTACCAGAAGGCTGGAATAATAACTTCTATGATGAAATTACAAATCTAGAGATTATTTGTGCTATTCTACATATAGAAAATAGAGTAATAACCGCAGATGAGAAAGAACAAGCCCATCAAGCCGCCGAAAATATCAAGCAACTTGTATTGTTCTTATTAGAATGTAATTCGTGACTTTGTTAATTTTATTTACTTATGAAAGCAACCGCATGACCCGAAAAACAATCTTCATTCTACTCATATTGTTGTTGACACAGGTGACTGTTGCCCAAACGGTACAGCAGTGCGCGACAGAAACCAGCCCCGATACGCTTGATGATAACCTGCGCTTCTTCTTCACCATGCCCTTATACGTCGATGATGAGTATCCCCACTTCGCCCTGTGGTACGCCGATAACACCGGTCTGCACGACACCTCCATGAGCTGGCCTGATGCGATGTTTTTCATAAGTCCCAGTGGCAAACAGCTCCTCATCGCCAATGTCTCTGAACGCTTCCTCATGACACCCCTTCAGGGGGGCTACCATGATTACGGAGGCTCGTACTACGATGAGCTTATATTGATCGATACCAATACATTGGCACGTCGAACGCTCAACCTACCAGAGGCGTTTTATCAGCGTCGCCAAGCTATGGTTCACTGGCTCGATGAAGAGCATATCATGTTCACATCGATTTGGGACGGCATCGAGACAGTCACCGTAGACATCGTGAACGAACGCATTGTGGATACCCAGCTATGGCAAACTGAAGATTTGGCATTATGGGCTAATCAAGGCGGGACAGCGCGCGTCAGCCCGAATAGCGAATACCTGTTTTATACTACTGATGAAATCGTTTATCGAGCAACAGATATTTACATAATGGAGGATGTCCCCTGGATAGTGAGTGGTTTAACCTGGCGTATCGTCGACCGTGACGGCAATGTGGTGCTGGACTACATCGAAGGCACTTACGGACACTTTTCAAACCAGTGGTTTCCTGACAGTTCTGCTATTCTACTCTACTCGCTAGATAATGAAACTTTGCGCGTAGCTTTGGATGGGAATGTTACAACACTATACTCAGATCGGTTATATCTAATAGCCATGGGAACAGAGAACCACATTGCTTCCTCTGTCCACGATAGTTTAATAACACTCAATATGACAACCGGGCAACCCATTGATCATTGTCAAGAAGCTATCTTAATCATTGCGGGTAACTGGTCAGCGGATGAGCGTTACTTGCCTTATAAACTAGAAAACAGCAATCGCAACGATGTACGCATTCTGGATGTTGTCAACAACACCTATGTTTCCATCATGCCCTATCCCCCCGAATCAGATGCTGACGCAAGTGCATATATTCGGTTGATTGGTTGGAGTTATCTAGAGGGAGAGTAACCGTGCCGAATATCGCCAATTTATGTTAGGCTTAGTGCAAGAACAATAAGGAGCGCGGTTTATGGAAATTTCCTGCCACACATGGGCGTTCAATGACCTCACCCTGCGCGAGGCGCTGGGCACAATTGCCCGTCTTGGTTTTCGCTATGCCGATATTGGCGCGGGTAAGCATTTCAACCCCGTCCATACCATTCGCAATCCGCGCGAAGTCGCCGCTGATATGCTGGCTGATTTGCGCGCGTTCAACCTTAAAATTAGCGATGTCTCCCTCATGCTCACCCGCATTTCCGCCGCCGATGAAAAACAACGCCAAACAGAGGTCAATGTCTTTAAGGCGCTCGTGCCAGTGCTCAAAGCGATTGGTGCTGGAGGCGTCACTGTATCGCCGGGGCGCGCCTATCCCTCCGATGACGAAGCCGCCCGCGACCGTACAGTCCAATCCCTCACCGAAATGGCGCAGGCCGCCGCCAAAGCGCAACTCCCATTCAGCATCGAGCCGCATCTCGACTCGATGGCCACCACCCCAGAAGCCGCCCGTTACTACCTCGACCGCGTGCCGAACTTGCGCCTCACGCTCGATTGGGCACATTTGCTCTGTGCCAACGCCCGCGAAAAAGACATCGTCGCCCTGTTACCCCATGCCCGCCACGTCCAGCTACGGCAGACCGCCCGTGCCCAACTCCAACTGCCTTTTGAGCGCGGTCGCCTCAATATCGAAAAAATCATCGCCCAGCTCTATGAAGCGGAGTATCAAGGGCATATTTGCGTTGAATACCTCTCCGAACACAAAAATTGGCATGGCGCTGTCGATGTCGCCATCATCCCCGAAGTCATGCGCATGCGCGACGCCATCCGTAACGCCCGCGATGCACACCAACCTGTCGAATAGCGCGCCGCCCGCTGTAGACGGGATAGGGCTGTCGCTGTACAATGGTGCGCCAGAGTTTGCCCATATCATAGAGAGGCTGCGCTATGCAAAGACGACTTATCTTGATATTCAGCGGCGGGGCGTTGGTCTTGAGTATCGTGCTCATTATTGCTATGACCGCCGTTTTTGTACCAGAAGCTGAACCCCAATACGATATAGCCGTGCGCTTTGTCAAAGCGGCTGCAATGGGCGATGAAGCGACCGCTTTCGCCTTGCTCTCCCCAGAATTGCAAGCCGCCGTGCGCGAAAATTGCCCCGATGGTAGCGCCAGCGGCTGCATCCAAAGCTACTCGCCACCAGAGTGGGGCGATTTCCTCAATGTGGTGTTTCGCCGTTCCCGTCCAGTTGAGGATGGCTCGTGGGATGTGCTGCTCATCGCCACCTACGAAGATGAGCAAGGTTATAGCGGCATCTGCATTTATACGCACACTGCACAGGACGAAAGCGGCCAATGGCGCGTACAGCGCTGGTCTGGCTTCGTCTCTTGCGATTTGCCCGATGCGGGCTTAGCTGGCCTCGCCGCTGCTGGCGCGCCCAACCAAATGCCATGATGCTGCGTCGTGCCTTATGGCAGTTATCACTTTGGGGCGGGCTGTTCTTGCTCGCCCTTGTCGTGGCTTTCAGCGTGATGCGGGCGGGCTTTCTTGTGCCTATCACGCCGCCATCTCCCCTGCGTATCACCCCGGTTGGCGCGCCCGTTGTGCTCGATGGCGACATCTACCAGACCGAGAGTTTTCGCGCGTGGATACCGCCAGCGTGGACAGTTGTCAAGCTCTCGGCCATTGGCGAAGGAGAGCGCGTTGCCTTCATCGCGCCCGATGAGCAAACCGCCATCCTCATCAGCCGCGCCCCGCTCGATGAACCCGCCGCCCGCCGTCTAGAGCAGTTGACTGTTGGCGCGCATAGGGTCTATGTAGCGCTGCTCTCTGCCGAAGCGCCCCCAGAGGATACTCGCGCGCTATTTGAATCCGTCCTCGCCAGCATCGCCCCCACGCCTTAAGAATTTTTTGCAACTTTTTTATTTGACAATTATATTAACCGACCCTATGCTTAATTATGAAGCGACATGGACGGGGACACCAATATCAGTCAACATGTTCCGCACAACATTTCTATTATCTTTTCAGTTGTACCGCTAATGTTCCCCGTCCTTTTATCCATATTGGGGGAATGAACCTATGCCGCAGAACCCACTTCATGACCCGTCATCCCGCTCTAGCGCTTTTATCCGTTTTGGTGCATTAGAAGTGCGCATTACCGAACGCGGCTATGCCGTTTTTGCCTTGCGCCCCTTCAAACGTGGTGAGTTGGTGTTGCGCGTGATGGGCGAAATCACGGACGAGCAGGACATTTACACCATCCAAATTGCACCCGACCAGCACTTACAGCCCTTGCCGCCCGCCAAATTCCTCAATCATTCCTGCAACCCCAACTTAGGCGTTAAAACGAGCAGAGATGGCATTCCCGATTTTTACGCCTTCCGCGCGATTGCCAGCGGTGACGAACTCACTTTTGACTACGCCATGACAGAATATGAGATTGTTGCTTCAGATGTAGTGTGTCGCTGTGGGGCAGAGCAATGCCGCGGCCATTTAGGCGCATGGCGCACCCTGCCAACAGCGTGGCGAGAACGGTATCGCGGTTTTGTTGCTGATTATCTGCTCGATATGCCGCTATAGCGCGCTAAAAACCCATAGCCGCAGCGCCATATACACCACTACCGTAGCGGAGAGCATAATCAACGTTCGCCGTACTGGGCGCTTGCGCTTAATCATGGGCAATTTGAAGAAGCGGTTAATCTGGTCAATCAGCCATTGAGCATCGCGGTTAAAATCGGGGTCATCCCGTATCACGGCCTGCTTCAACAGCTTCAGCGTCTCGATGGAATTGGGTAATTCATCGGGCATCGTTGCGCCATCAACCAGCACAGGAATGATAATCTGGCGCGGCGTTTGCAAGCCCGCCTCGATTGCCAGCCGCACATTGTCGATGGCCTCCCCGCCATATTCCCGCAGCATCTGTGCCCAGCGCCGCCCAATGATGACCAGCTGTATGTCACAGGCGATGACGTGCTGCGCTAGCCGTATTTTATAATCTTCGCCCGTATCGCCATTCGCTTCTAGCCCCTTAAACACGCGGTCTACACCAAAGGCCGCACTAAACCGACTATAGAGCCGCTCGGTGATAGCCGCGCTATCTTCTGGCCTATATGTGATGAAAATGCGCGGCTTGCCTTTCATCGGGCGTACCCCAGAGAGCGTCCAGTCCGGGCGGGTGATGATATGGTTATCGTGATGCTGGCCAAAAATAGAGAACTTGCCCTCAGCCTTATAGCCATTACCGTTTTTGATCGGTAGGCCAAACATCGCCCGCGATTGTGCCGTATCGTCCGCTGTCAGCGATTGGCGCACATCAGGCGGAAGGCTTTCACCCGCTTCAATTTGGCGTAACGCTTGCGAAACTTTGGCGGCGCTATCAATGCGGCAGCTACGGTCTTTAATCAGCATTGCCCGTATGAGCGCGGCTAAGTCCTGCGGCACATCTGAGCGCAGTGTGTGAATGTCTGGCGCGGCTTGGTTGAGAATGGCAGTGATGAGCGCGCCGGTCGTTTTGGCGACAAAGGGACGCCTCCCCGTGAGCAGTTCGTAAAGCATCACGCCCAGTGACCAAATATCGCCGCGCTCGTCGGCCAATTCGCCGATGCAGGCTTCTGGGCTGAGGTAACCCAGCGTCCCCACCAAACTGCCAATATGCGTCACGCGGGCGGCATCGCCCAAATATGCCACGCCGAAATCGCTCAAATAGGGGTTTCCCGCTTCATCTAGCAAGACATTCGCCGGCTTCAAATCGCGGTGTACAATCCCATGCTCATGGGCACAAGTGAGCGCCTCCGCTAGCGCTTGCCCAATATGCAAGACTTCTTCAATCGGCAAATAACGCGCGTGGCGCAAGCGGTCTTTTAGGTTACCGCCGCCCAAGCATTCCATCACAATATAATAATCTTCTTGCTCCTGAAACGCATCGAGGATAGTCACAATATGCGGGTGTTTTAACCGTCGCAGCACTTCCGCCTCTCGCAGAAAGCGCTCGACAAGTTCAGGCGTTGTGGATAAGGCATCACCCTTCAGCTCTTTGATAGCGACAGGCATATCGGTTTCGGCATTGATTGCACGATAAACCGCCCCCATGCCACCTTCGCCGATTTTCGCACCCATAACATATCGCTTACCGATGATGCGCGCATCGTTCATATGATTTTGCCTCACTTAAACTTCGTTGTTAGCAAGCACCAGCCTAGCGCGACAAAGCGGCCTTTAACTCGCGCATTTACCAACTGTATTCTAACATTACTTCGTGTAAAATTACGGGGGTAATTCTGTACTAAAAATTAACGTTTTGTTCTATACAAACCATCTAAAGTTAAACTATTCTTAATGAATATTGCAATGAATCACATTGAGTTCGAAGGATGACCTGTGATGAGTTAGAACGTTGGGGGATGGGCTAGCCGTGTATACCGTGTCCATACTGGCTCAAAGCCCATAGCTGGCCAAAACTCGCTGCTCAGCGGATTGTAATACATGAAGTAAAGATAGAACTGCTCTGCGCCATGTTCCGCGAGGGCTTTCAGGGTTTGCACGACCAGCGCCTTGCCGATGCCGTGCCCACGTTTATCAGCCCGCACGCCGACGCTGTTCAAATACCCCCATTTACCCGGAGGCAACAAATTGCCATGCGTAACCTGTTCTACATAACACTCTGCTAGGCCAACCACTTCTCCACTTTGTTCGGCGACCATCACAACCGGCTTGCCGAAGGCTGTTGGGTAGCCAGCGAAATACGCGGCCATATTTTGGCGGAAGTCCTTCTCCAGCGCGGGCGTGTTCATCTCCCGCCTTAAGGGGTCGTGGGGCGGGTGATAGGCCACTTCCTCAAGATGCAAGGCCTCTAGCGCGTCCACATCGTCAGGCTGCGCCGCGCGAATAATGAGA
>WGEI01000141.1 GCA_015492875.1 Anaerolineae bacterium
CCATATCTGGCGCTTCACGAATATCTTCTTCGCTAAAGACTACGATATCCAAGGCACTCAACACTCGTTCATCATAAAAGCGCTTAAACTGCACTAGGCCATCGTCTTCCCAAAAGCGCAGCCAGCCCTGCAATGTCAACAATTGAGTTGCATGCGGAAAAGCAAAAGCGATTTCAGGGTCAACTTCACCGGTCAACGGGGCTAAGTGGACGTACGGGGCAGCGCGCCATGATGAAGGAATATCGCTAACAGTAATTTTATTTGCGATGCCCCGTATATATTGTTTGCGGCCTTCAGGCGTGTAGATATTTTCAAAGGTGGAAGTGGCTTCAGCTTCTAAAGAGAGCACTTCGGCATAGGGTCTGATTTCATCGAGCAAGGGTTCATCGGCGGCGGCGCTTGTGAGCACGCCAACCCGCAAGCCAAAAGCGTGGGCGGTACGAGCAGCATATGAAACTGTGCCACCAAGCCGCCGACCTTCGGGCGTGAGGTCGGCGGTCATGTGTCCTATGAGAAGATAATCGACAGCGGACATACTATTTTGGCACGATGGTGACTTTACGAGAACTACCCTCGCCGACGCTGCGTGTGGTGACATCGGGGCGGTTACGCAAAGTTAGGTGAATAATGCGGCGCTCATTTGGCGGCATTGGCTCAAGCGAAATGGTACGCCCTTGCTTAACCGCCTGCTCCGCCATACGTAGCGCCAACTGTACCAAACGATCGGAACGGCGGGATTTATAACCATCAACATCGACAATGATATTAGCACGGCGTTGTAAACGGCGGCTAGTCATCAAACGAGTAATGTATTGTAGCGAAGCTAATGTTTCTCCACGACGCCCAATGAGATTGCTGACATGACGCCCCTGCACATTGAGCAACCACGGGGCAGCCTCTCCCTGTTGGGATGGCTCGGTGCGCTGAACGGTAATATCAGCTTCGATACGCATCCGTTCAAGCAATTCTGCTAAGACTTCTTTACCAATTCGCGCATCATCATCTGTAAGCGAATCATCTGAAACAAGAGTTGAAGGCATTTCAGTGATAGCAGGTGCAGGAGGTGCGGGGCGTGCACCAATAAGCTGAAGGCGAACACGCGCCTCACGCGCGCCAAGCCCAAATAAGCCGCGACTAGGCTCTTCCAGCACTGTTACCATAACATCACTGGCGGTAACCCCCAATTCATCTAACCCTTTTTGAATGGCTTCTTCAATTGTTTCGCCAGTACATTCAATTGTTTCCATGTCGGTTTTCCCTTAACGGCACGGATATTTAACAACAGGCAGGACGCAGCGTCATGCTAACGTCCTCGCCTGATTTTTTCACATTATTTTAGCGCAATACCACCTTAGCGCGCTTTTGATTTCTTTGCACCTTTAGGTGCGGGCACGACCTCACCTTCGGCAGCGTTGCCGCGCTTCAGCAAACCGTTGAGACGGCCTTTTCCTACAATCCCATATTGGAAAATCGTCATTAGGTTGGACACGATGAAGTAGATTGACAAACCCACCGAGAATGATAATGAGAGAAAGCCAAACATCAACGGCATAATGGTCGTCATTGAACGTGTCATCGCTTGTGCTTGATTGGGTTCGCCATCGTCATCATTAGAGGCGGTTGGCAAACTGAGCTTAGATTGTAACCAACTAGTCACCAATACCAAAAGCGGCAACAGTAGCGCATATTGGGGATTGGCGGTTGGCGGTAAGGTTAAATCCATCCCAAACCAGAAGCGGTTAATAGGAATGAGACCATCTAACCCTGGCACGAGCAAACGCTGAGACAGGTCTACCAGTTGGAAAGGTGTAGAAGCAAGCGCGAAGAGAATCGTTTGATAAAGCCCGATGAGGATAGGGAACTGGATGAGCAGCGGCAAGCACCCGCCAAACGGGTTGACACCATGCTCACGATAAAGCTCCATCTGGGCTTGGGCCAATTTCTCACGATCGTTTTTGTACTTCTCCTGCAACTTCTTCAACTTGGGTTGCAGTTCTTGCATTTGTTTTGCCGAGCGTTGTTGCTGGGCAGTAAGCGGCCATGTCACTAATCGGATGATAATAGTGAGCACAACGATAGACAGCACAATATCGTTGTTGAAAAGAGAATACAAGGCGGTCAGAATGGTGACCAATGGATTAAGGATTAAATCCCACATAAATCAGCAGCTCCTGTGCTGGCCTAACGTGGATGAGTCCACAGTTTGAGTCCATTGTCAAACTGATAGGCGACTAACAAACGGTTGATGTCGGTTGTGGCAATTACTACCATCGCATCAGTGATGCCCGCTTCTTCAGAAGGTTCGATAAGTAACGGGTCGGCAAGTAATTCCACTTCGAGATTGCGGTTGAAAATTTCTTCGCCGGTGTTGCGGTCTAACCAGTAGACCAGACCATCACGGCTCGCAACTAAAACAATATCTTCATACACCAGCGGGTTAGCACGGATGCCACGACCACCAAGGTCTTTACGCCAGATGAGATTAAGATCATCTGAGATGTCTAAAGCATAGACAGAACCGCCCAAGTCAGCGATATATGCTGTATTGCCCGCAATAGCCGGTGTACCCCAAATCCAGTGATCAGTGGAAAATTCATCCACAATCTCACCATTTAAGGAAATCACAAACAACTTACGGGAGAAGCTACCAACGTAAAGGCGGTCATTATACAAGCGCGGGGTAGAACCAATACCACCTTCTAAATCCACACGCCAAAGTTCTTCACCTGTTTCGGCATCCAAAGCATAGAGGTTATGGTCAATAGCGCCAAAATACACAACACCATCAGCCACAAGGGGCGCAGACCAAACGCCATCATCTAGTTCAAAATGCCACTTTTCGGTGAATTGGTCTTCGCCGAGATATTCCATAGCAACTACGCCACCATGAATCAGCGGCAAGTAGTAAACGTTATCTACATATGCAGCATTGGTAATCACCCCACCGGGAATGGCTTCGCCATTGGTGTTATTCACGCGGGCGGTAGAAAGGTCTACGGTGTATAAACGCTCGTTATAGGCTGGTAGCAGGAGCGTATTCTCCTCTATCAGCAAGGGAGCAGAGAAAAACTGCGCACCTTCGACCTGTTGGTTACTAACAACCCAAGTACGAACATTGCCTTGCTCATCTACACGTTCTTCGCCTTGAGAATTGAGCAAAGGAATGCCCGCACCATTGATGGGCGAAATCTGTAAAACGCGGTCTTTGAAAGCAATGAAGATATTCTGGTTATCGCCAAGCGTTGTCATCGAAGCCCAACTCACATCAATGCGGGGCGAAACACAGGCGGCGGCAACCAGAATCACAATGAGTAGCGCGCCCAATAGGCGCATACGGGAAAACGATTGAGATGGTGTCAAGATTTCTCCGGTCAACGGTGAACTTACTCCTTAGGAGGCACGGGGTCATAACCGCCGGGGTGCAGGGGATGGCAGCGGCTAATACGTTTAAGCCCCATCCATGTACCACGAACAACCCCATGAATTTCGATGGCTTCGTACATATAAACTGAACAGGTAGGTTGAAAACGACAAGCGGAAGGGAGACGAGGCGAAATGAAGCGCTTATAGAAGCGTAGTGATGCCAGGGCTAACTTTTTAATCATGGTCTTCGTCCTCTACAACTATCCCCCCGCGGTCAAACAGCAGGCAAACAGCATCACGCACTGCCTGAAAAGGCTGCCCAACAATAGGGCGACGTGCGATAAGCACAACATCGTAACCAGCACGCAAACGCGGGTGTAACAAGCGAACCGCTTCGCGCATTAGACGCCGTACCCGATTACGCACTACAGCTCGTCCAATACGTTTACTGACAATAAACCCGTAGCGATTATAAGGCAGGTGGTTTTGGGCCAAGCTTGCCAACATCAAAGGATGTCGAAAAACTCGGCCCTCACGACGCAAACGCTCAAAATCGGCGGTATGGCGAAGCCGGTAACGCCGCTGCATCAAAACAACTTAGGCCTTCCAGTTAACCTTTTTCACGTGATTAGGTGTAACTGTTAGACGATGACGCCCGCGCAGGCGGCGATTTTTGAGCACCTTGCGCCCATTACGGGTCGCCATGCGTTTACGGAAGCCGTGTACGCGCGCGCGGCGGCGTATTTTGGGCTGCCAAGTTCGTTTGGTTGACATATGTTGGTCACCCCATGTATCGTGTTACAAAACGACCTATGAGCGCTCAGTATAACTGAGAAGCATGGCATCGGTCAAGCCGACGCTTGTCATTAAGGGTGAATATAAAGTATAATCTTCGTTTAGCCTAAGTTCATCAGTCCTTAAGCCGCCGGTCCAGCTTAATCCGGCATAACTCTTATGTCATGGCAACACAATCCGGTTATAACCGTGAAACGCCAAATACATACAACCACGAGCAATAACATCAGCAACGATCCGGCGCGGCTATGGTACAACATTCGCCAATCAATGGCCTGCCGATACGACTTGACGATAATCCCCCAACATACTGGAGGTTGGTAGCCTTGATGCCAAGCGAGGCCTGGAGACGCCATTTTAGCGTCCAGACGAGCGATATTGAATATCTAACAAACCTGCTCCTTGAAAAGGAAACCCCGCTGACCAGCCGCCAATTAGCGCTGGCTTTAATACAGCGCTGGCTAGATAAGCAAACAGCACGACTAGAAGAGCGGTATAAAGATACGCGCGTTTACAATCCCGCAGATTCTTATGAGGTGGGGCAGCGGTTGCTATTCCCCGCATTGGGCAATGCAACAGGCATCGTCACCGCTGTTCGTGATGGAGAAAATCCCGATTATGGGGAGTTTAAGGTCATCACTGTGGAACTCAAAGATGATGACTTAAGCATAGAAAAAGAATTTGCAACAGAGCTAAAAACTGCGCATAAGCTCATTCAAGCCGCCGAAAATGGTAACAACCCCCTGACCCAATTCGCTGACCTTGAGCCGCAAGATTTGCTAGCTTCTGATGAGGAGCGCATCATCCAATCTCTAGAAACGTTATTAGAGGAAGATGGCCATCTCATCCGATTGGCGGGCACATGGTTTCCCAAAGACCTCTTAATCGAAATCGACTTGGGTACATTGCATCTCGCGGAGGCCGTTCTCGATTTAGCGGGTGGTGGCCCGTTAACCACAGTAGAAATTCTCAAAGAAATTGGTATGTATGAGAAATCTGCGGAGGCGTTGCAGGTTTTCTCCTTGAATTACGCAATGGCGCATGATGAGCGGTTCGATGAAGTTGGCCCTGCTGGGATTGTGCTATGGTATCTAAAGCGCATGGAGCCTGAAGCTGTTCAGTCTACACCGGAATTTTTGCGGTACACGCCTATTGATTATGATCGTGAGCTTCTAACGCCGGAAATGCTGGATTTGGAAGCGGAAATCGCCGATGAGTATTCGCCTTTAAGCGGCGACGATACCCCAATACAAGAAGCTACCATCACCCTTATCTACCCCCATCGCATTACTGGTACACTACCGCTCAATATCCATACACAGAAAATTTTTCCCACTGCACGCACGCCTCGTGTATGGGTGACGCTTGTTGATGGGCAAGATGGGGAAACGTATACGGGTTGGGTCGTTCATGGTGACCGTTATGTTTACGGGTTACAAGAGTATTATAAGAAGCATCGCTTGCCGATTGGCGCTTATCTAACCGTGCGAAAAGGCGATAAACCTGGGTATTTTGTCATCGATTTCAACGCCTACAACCCACGTCGTGAGTGGCTGAACGTTATTACAGAAAATACAGAACAAATTCAACTGGAAAACAACCGTCGTATGATTGGCGGAAAGTATGACGATTTAATAACTTTCGGGGTGAACAATTTGGAAGCGCTTCACCAACTGCGAGAAACTATCCGCCAGCAAAAACGACCGTTGACATCGGTACTGAAGGAAATTGCCGCTTCATTAAGTGGATTAACGCCACGGGGCACAGTTCATGTGAAAACCTTATATAGCATTGCCAATGTCTTCTACCGCTGCCCTCCCGGTCCGATTATGGCGATATTGGTTGCCAATCCTGCCTTTGAAGAGGTTGGTAATCACTATTGGCAATTAACAGAGCGTGATTAGCTTAGCCAAACGCACAATGGAAGTGGATTTATGTCACCACTAGGAAAACCAAGCTCGCTCATCAAGCCGACTAAGGACACCAAATTTCATATTGATTACGATTGGTGGGAACGTAGCAATCAGGATTTACGCATCTATTTGCTCAGCCACTTACCCCCCGAAGTTCGAGAGCGTTTAAGCCAAAGTGAACATGATGCGGTTGTCGATTACATCGACCCCGATACGGCAGAAGTGATGAAGTTAGATGCGCTGGGATTAGCCATTCAACAGGCTGCAAAAGCCCCGAATTTCATCAATGAACATACCTCGCTAGTTGATAGTGTGTTTCGGGTGTTTTTGGCGAATGGGAATACCCCGCTTTCATCTCGTGAACTCGCCGAGATTACAGGGCGCTCTGCCGATATAATCTTAAAAACACTGGGCGGGCATCGTGTTTATAAAGGCATTCGTCCATACATTCCGCCGCAGGACGAAAAGGAATAATAGGAACACTGAATGGGTAGAGTTATCAACACAAATGGGCCGGGTAAACGGCGCAATCAATTGATGCGTACGGTGGCTGAGGTTTTGCGGCATATGAGCCAAAAAACGGAGATTGACGATGAAGCCAAAGATATGGCCGCACTTTTACATTTTTGCCTTGTGGATATTGATAAAAGTGTTGATGAAGCTGTAGAGGCGTGGGAAAAGCGAGATTACTGGAAAAAGGCGGAGGAGTTCCGTTATAAATGGCGTTGGGCTGGCTATCTAGCTGCTGAATTGAAACAGGTTATCCTTCAAAATGAATGGGAAAAACTTCCAGAGTTAATGGCTCAGCTCATCCCCCATTTTGCTGACATCAAGATTAACAAATTCACACGCAAAGCTGATACATGGCGCGGCAGTTACCAGCGGCTCAAACGGGAAAATCGCTGATAGAAAAGCGGGGCATATGCCTCGTTTTTGTTTAAGGGGCGGCAAAATGGGTGTTTAACCATTGGGTTAAAGGCTGCATATTCATTATCGCGCGTTGGTCATCAATGTAGGAACGCAAATCGTCATTGAGCGAATAAAAGCCAAAACGCCCTTGACTGAGGATGATGGGCGGGGCTAAGGCGACCAAATCCCCTAGTGTTAAATCGGTCTCAATCTGATTCCAAATCGCCAACACATTGAACCACGCACTAGGATGCGCTAACTGCTCACCCGCTGCTAGCAAGAGTTGTATATGGCGCATTGCCCGCATTGTTGTACCATCGGGGCGATATATCCGCGAAAACGCAAGCGCCCGCGCCCCATCCATGTATTGCAAACCCGCATCAAAACGCACTCGTTTGACCGTTTCTTCATCTACTGGAAAGGCATCATCGAGAAGCGCCCGTTCAACATCCACTTTTATACCACCAATAGCATCTACCAATGCGGCAACATCTGCCATATCCACAATAAGCACGTGATGAATAGGGATGCCTAAATTGCGCTCTAAAGTATCGCGTATCGCTGCGGCTTTAGCTGACGGGGTTGTTGCTAAAGGGTGGTACAATTGGCGCAATTGCTGCAATTGGCCATCAGAAGTGGTTAGCCATATGTCGGATGGCAACGAGACAATGTTGACAAGAAATGAAGAGGGGATGATATTGATTAAAATGACAGCATCTGCTTGTGTAGAAGCGCTATTGCTATCAGCATCGATACCGAGTAATAAAATCGTTCGTGGCGTCGGTGGAAAAACCAAATACAAAAGCGCCAATATCCCAGCCAAGAAAGCCATTATTAGAAGGGGGAAAAGTAGATACCCCCACCACCGTAATAAGCGAAACCGCCTTTTCAACATGGCGTTTAATTCCCAAAAACACCGGTCGCACCGACAAAGCGCTGCCAGCTTCCCCCACCCCGCGCCAAACTAAATACTACGCCCCCTGGCGCTAGAATAAAGGTTGTGCCATCTTTTGCGCGCTGTAACTGAGTGCTGTAGGGTTGTTCCCATTCTTGTGTTGCCCACCCAATCCGTTGACGCACAAGGGCATTGGTGCGCCAAAGCAAGCCAAAGCCACGACGCGGCTGCCATGTATTCGGCGTAGGCGCATCGGCATAAGCCGGGTCATCTTCGGGCATGCCTTCTTCAAATTGGTCGATGAAAACCTGCCAACGGGGCAAAGCGGGGTCATTATAGAGCACATAGATGGTATCTTGTTGCTGCACCCAAATCATGTACCCATTTTGGAATTCTTGATAGACGCCCTGCCCTGAGATAGGCGGGCTAAGTGGACAATTGTTGGGACGCGGCTGAATAAAAAACCATGTGCTGTCGCATACTTGTGGCAAGGGCTGGGGCACAGGTGCAGTAACGGCAATAATCACACTTGTCGGAAATTGTGGCGCGATTGCGGTATTGGTAACTGTTACCGTCGGTGTTCTGGTCACCGTTGGCGTTAGCGTCGAAGTCGGCGTTAAGGTTGGCGTTTTGCTGGGAGGTAGCGTGGGCGTTACTAGTACAAAATCCGCCTCTACAGTTGCAACTTCTAATGGCGAGACTTGTTCAGCAGTCGCACGAATGGGCGATGGAGTTGGGCTTAAAATACGGGTTGGCAAGGGGTCTGTCGCTGCAATTGTCACTTCTTGCACCAATCTAGGGCCGCTATTGGATGAACGGCCAGAATCTGCACAAGCAGCACCAATTAGAACAATAATTACACACCATAGCAAGATAGCGTATTTGCCCATGCCAAGCCCTTTTATGCCATATACTGAGCTTTGATTGTAATCAGAAATACCATAAGCGCAATGCTAGGAGGTGGCGTTTAGCCTACGATTGCCACTGGTTAAAAACCCTAATCTGGGCAATAATTTAGGATATGTTGTTTCTCTATGAACAATGTTTTAAGGAGGTGACACCGTGGTGGTTAACCACAAATGGTTGCCATCGCGGGTTATTGGCGGTTTGATACGCAGTTGAATACACCACTTTGACTTCATCCATCGTCCGTATCAAACCACAGCACATGGAGAAAGCCATGTTTGAACCAGTAAATCCGCGTGTCGATATCCAAGACCTAGAACAAGAACAACTCAATTTCTGGCGCAATCAACGCATCTTTGAGCGCACGTTAGAAGAGCGTGAAGGCGCGCCAGAATATGTATTCTACGAAGGCCCGCCCACAGCCAACGGCAAGCCCGGCAGCCACCATGTCCTCGCCCGCGCTTTTAAGGACATGTTTCCGCGCTATAAAGTCATGCGGGGGTATCATGTCATCCGCCGTGGTGGCTGGGATACACACGGCCTGCCGGTAGAAATTGCCGTTCAAAAAGAGCTTGGTTTAACAAGCAAGCGCGATATTGAAGAATATGGCATCGCTGAATTCAATGAGCGGTGCCGCTCGAATGTTTTTCGCAACATCACAGACTGGGAAAAACTAACTGAGCGTATCGCCTTTTGGGTAGACCTAGATACGGCCTACATCACATTCACCAATGACTACATTGAGAGCGTTTGGTGGATTTTGAAACAGTTATGGGATAAAGGGCTGCTCTATCGCGGCTATAAAGTTGTGCCCTATAGCCCAACATCGGGGACACCGCTCAGTAGCCACGAGGTTTCGCTGGGCTATAAAGAAGTTGATGATCCCAGTGTATTCGTCCGCTTCCCATTGCGCGATAAACCCGGCGTCTATTTGCTGGCATGGACAACCACACCTTGGACGCTGCCGGGTAACGTGGCATTGGCTGTCAATGAGCATATTGAATATGTACAAGTTGAAGGGCCAACTGAGGACGGTGAAGACACAGAGCAACTTATCCTCGCTGCCGCGTTAATGGAAAAAGTTCTGCAAGAGCCAGAGCGCTACAAGGTTGTTAAGCGCATGAAGGGCAAAGATTTGCTCGGCCTGCATTATAGCCCACTGTACACATTCCTGCC
>WGEI01000142.1 GCA_015492875.1 Anaerolineae bacterium
CAACTGAGGCAATAATCAAGCCGCCAAAGAAGGCGAAAATATAGGTCGGCTGATTTTCCAGCAAATTGCTGAGCAACCGCGAAAGGCTGAAAACTGCGGCGAGGATACCCGCACCAAGCGCCACCAAAAAGCGCCACGGCACATATTCCAGAGTTTCCTTGATTTTGAAACCCAATAGCAATTTAATCACATGGGCATCAAACGATTTAATGGCGTTGATGAGGGTTTCATATACACCCAAAATGAACGCCATTGTGCCGCCGGAAACGCCAGGGACAATATCCGCAGACCCCATAGCGAAGCCCGTAAAGAAGAGACGAGCATAATGTAGGGGTTTAGTTGGCCATGCGAGATGGTCCTTATTATTCTCTGTCATATAGCTACTCCGAATTCAAGGGTGTGAATTTGTGCAATAATGCCCGATAACATAGTAACCGTCAATACTAGCCGCTGGTAGACTCGAGAGCAGCGGTTATAATGTTCTAGCCATTTGGAGAACATGGTTGAAGAGAGCGATAACATGAGAAAACCGTCTATTATTGTGCATGGTGGTGCTGGTACATGGCCAGATAAAGATGATGTGGAAGCCGCCGCTGGAGCAAAACGGGCGGCAGAGATTGGCTGGTCTATTTTACAAGCGGGTGGCTCAGCACTTGACGCTGTAGAAAAAGCGACAAACTACCTAGAAGACCATCCGCTATATGATGCGGGGCGCGGTAGTTTCTTGAATGAGCTGGGTGAAGTAGAGATGGACGCCCTGATAACGGATGGCACAACGCTCAATTTTGGTGCGGTGGCGGCGGTCAAACACGTTCAGCATCCTATTTCGTTGGCGCGGCTGGTGATGACTGAGACAGAATACGCCTTCTTTGCGGGGGAGGGGGCGGACATGCTAGCGCAGAAATTGGGCATGCCTGTTGTACCCAATATCGCCTTTGTGACCGAGCAAATGTACAAGGAATTCATCGAACGCACGGGCGGGCATATTCATATTCCATCGCTGGGCACAGTTGGCGCGGTGGCCATAGATAGCGAAGGGCATATGGCATCTGCAACATCAACTGGTGGGCGGCGCGATAAGCCCAAAGGCCGTGTTGGTGACACGCCCATTTTTGGCGCAGGTGGTTATGCCGATGATCGCTATGGGGCAGCTAGTGCTACAGGGATTGGCGAACATGCGATGCGGACATTATTATGCCGCTATGTCATTGACCGCATTGCAGAAGGGGCAACAGCACAAGAGGCGGCCACTCAAGCCGCGTATTATGTCGATGGTTTTTTCAATCCTTCTAATCTTGGCATCATTATTGTTGATAAATATGGCAATCTGGGCGCCATGCACACCACGCCTAAAATGCCAATCGGCTGGATAGACGAAGATGGCATAGCTCATGGCAGTATGGGCGGCAGTATTCATGGTCTGGAATAGGAGTGTTTAGGATGCCTTATTGTGAAACGTGCAACGGGAAAATATGGTTTGCAGACCACCGAGACCCAGTAGCACATACGCCCACATTGATATTGCTTCATGGTGCAGGGGCGACGCATCTTGATTGGCCAGCAGAACTGCGGCGTTTGCCAGAAAGTAACATCATAGCGCCTGACCTGCCCGGGCACGGTAAAAGCGCAGGTAATGGCAGGCAAAGCGTGGGGGCATATGCCTCAGATATGATTGCATTCATGGATGCGCTCAATATCGATAAAGCGATTATTGCTGGCCATAGTATGGGCGGTGCTATCGCACAAATGATGGCGTTGAACTATGCGCATCGGGTACAGGGGCTTATTTTAGTCTGCACAGGGGCGTATTTGAATGTCAATCCTGCTATCTTGGAGGGTTTACAAAATGCGCCAGAAGAAACAGCGAAGATGATTATCAAATGGGCATGGGCGAAAGATGCGCCAGAGCAAATCAAACGCCTAAGCTTAAAACGGCTATTGGAAACCCCAGCCGAAGTTACGCTAGGTGACTATAAGGCTTGTAGTCAATTTGATTTGCGCAAAGACCTATCGCGTATACAAGCGCCGACGCTCGTCATTGGTGGAGAAGCGGATAAAATGACCCCAATCGCATTAAGCGAAGCGCTAGCCACCAATCTCCCCAACGCAAAACTAGAGCGCTTTCCTAACGGCGGCCATATGCTCATCTTAGAGCAGCCCAAAGCAGTGACAGCTGTGGTACAAAATTGGTTAACGATGACATTTTAAGGGGCATATTGATAATTGCAGTAGGTGATTATTCCCTATAGTATGGGGGATGATCGCATCTATTCTAAAAGGAGATTAGTCCTTATGAGCGATATAGCAAACCGTGGCTACACAACACCAGACGTGCTCGTGAGTACAGATTGGGTTGCCAAACATCTCAATGACCCAAATGTCCGTATCATTGAATCGAATGAAGACCCGCTACTCTACCCTTCTGGGCATATTCCCGGAGCAGTACAGGTAGATTGGACAACCGACCTCAATGACCCAGTGCGCCGTGATTATATCGACAGCGAAGGATTTGCTGCACTTGCCTCGCGGATTAGCATCACGCCTGAAACGACAGTCGTTTTCTATGGTGATAAAAATAATTGGTGGGCTTGCTATGCCTTTTGGGTATTCCAACTCTTTGGCCATACAAATGCCAAAGTGATGGATGGCGGGCGGTTGAAGTGGGAAAAAGAAGGGCGTGAGATGACGCGCGATGTACCACAGTACCCACTCACCCAATATCCCGTACCACAGCGTGACGATAGCGTCATTCGTGCTTTCCGCAAAGAGGTTCTCAAACATATCGAAAACGGCGGACAGCTCGTTGATGTACGCAGCCCAGCGGAATATACTGGCGAATTATTGCACATGGCAAATTACCCGCAAGAAGGGGCGTTGCGTGGCGGTCATATTCCCAATGCGAGAAATATCCCGTGGAGTCAAGCTGCCAACCCGGAAGATGGCACATTCAAAAGTGCGGATGAATTGCGCGCCATTTACTTAAAGGAACAAGGCCTCAATCCCGAAGCAGAAACCATTACCTATTGCCGTATTGGCGAGCGCAGCAGCCACACATGGTTCGTATTGCGATATCTATTGGGCTTCAAGAATGTGCGCAACTATGATGGTTCGTGGACGGAATGGGGCAATTTAGTTAACGTCCCCATTGAGAAATAGGCATGAGTGAATACCCACCCAAGTTAGCTGAAGTGTTGGAAGATTTTTCTTTCATTACTGGTCGGGATGAGCGTGTGGCATTTCTGATAGAAATCGCTGACCGCTTTCCCGCCGTGAAAGTGACGCCGAACATTGCCAAGCCGCCTTATGACGAAGCGCATCATGTTCAATATTGTGAATCGGATGCTTATGTTTGGGCGTTGGAGCGGGAAGATGGCACATTGGATTTTCGATTCGATGTGCTCAATCCGCAGGGGCTTTCAGCAAAGGCCATGTGCGTCATTCTTGGGGAAACCCTCAGTGGCGAGCCATTGGGGCAAATTGCCGCTGTCCCCAAGGAGATTGTGCATCAAATCTTTGGACGAGAGATTGCTATGGGAAAAGGGCAAGGCCTGATGGGCATCGTCCACATGGTGACGCACGAGGCGAAAAAGCGATTGACCTAAAACAATAGGGGCGGATAGCAACGCCCCTGTTTTATAACTCGCTACAATCCCATACGAAGCCACAACGGGGGCAACGCACTTTACAGGCGTGGCGATAAGTTTTGGCGTTGCAGGCTGGGCAGACTGTTGACAGGGTATAATTGGGTAAAGGCGCGAGGGGGAGCTTGCGGCTATAGCGTGGCTGCCTAGCCTTGCTTTTTGCTGGCAGGGTTGTTTTTTTGCCCATGCTATCCTCCATACTCGCCCCATTATAACGCAAAAGCGGACACCCCATTTTGAGCATCCGCTTTTAGAGGCGACGGCGGGAATCGAACCCGCGATAAGGGTTTTGCAGACCCCTGCCTTACCACTTGGCCACGTCGCCATGACATCAAGGATTATAGCGGTAGCCATAGGCGCTGGCAAGGCTCAAACAGGCCATTTCGCCTTATATCACACTTGCGACGATAGTACAAAATCGAGACAATTAACACCATAGACACTTAACACAACGGATTACTTATGTCAGAAGATGAACTGAAGCCCATAGCAGACGAAGAGCCACCAACAGAAGACGAACCCCAAAACCCGGATCCGGATGATGAAGAAGATATGGTCAAGCTGCTAGCTGGGGATTTAGATATTGAGGCGGCGCTGGCGGCAGTTTCTGAGTTAAGCAGTATTGCAGAGGAAGCGGATAGCGAGCCAGAAGACCGAGCGATTACACCTGTAGAGGTGGCATTGACGGAAGAGCCTGTCATGGGGGAATCGTTCCCGATGCCCGAATTGGTCACATTGACGCGCGGGCAGGCGGCATCTGTTGTGCCGGGGTTGGTGCTCGCCCTCACGGGTATCTGGCTCACACTCAATCTCACCAGCGGAGATAGTTCATTAACGCCCATTGTCACCATCGGGCTACTATCCGGTGGCATAGGCTTATCGCTTTTGAGTTACTGGCAAACAAGCGCGGGCTGGTCAAGGGGGAGTTTCTTCACAGGACTGGTACTGCTGTTGCTGGGGGCAAGTGGTGTCTTTTTGTTACAAGAAGGCGCAACCGCCGCAACAGGCTGGCCGCTTATATTTGTCATCATTGGCATAGCGTTCTGGGCGACGGCATTTTTCACACAGCCTAAAGAAGATGGTTTATTCCGTATTGGCCTCTTGGCGCTCGTTATGGGGGTCGTGGGGTATCTTGGCACTGGTGGCATTTTGCCCGCAGAGATAGTCAAACTCATCGGCAATCTGTGGCCAATCGTATTGGGGATGACTGCCGTTATCTTCATTTTACCGTGGCTATTCAAACGCAAGGGGCAATAAACTGTGCGCATCGCTATTGATGCCAGCCGCACCACAGTTAAGCGCGTTACGGGCACAGAGCACTATGCCAGACAGCTTATCAAGGCGCTGATTGCGCATAATGAGCAATTAAGCTCCCCTCATCAACTGACGCTTTATTTTCGAGACGCACCAGACGAAGAGCTATTTCCCAAAAGCAGCCATGTGCAAGAAGTTGTTATTCCCATGCGGCGGATGTGGACACATATCCGCTTGGCTGCGGCTATCTGGCAAACGCGCCCAGATATTACATTTGTACCAGCGCATACACTGCCCTTTTTCTTCCCCGGCAAAGCGGCGGTAACAGTGCACGACTTAGGCTATAAATACTTCCCACAAGCCCATACCCGCAAACAGCGCCTCTATCTAGACGCAACAACCGCTTATAGTGCCCGTCGAGCGCGTATTGTTTTTGCTGATAGCATCGCCACGGCGAAGGATTTGCAGAAGCACTATGGCATCAGCAGGGAAAAAATCCATGTAGTTTACCCCGGTGTAGCAACGCCAACTGTCAATGATTTTGAGGTAGTGAAAAAGCGCTATAAGTTACCAGAGCGCTATTTTCTCTTCATTGGTACGCTACAACCACGAAAAAACATCCAGCGCCTCGTACAAGCTTATCGGCTATGGCAACAAAACACTTCAGCAGCGGATATAGGGTTGGTCTTAGCGGGCGGCAAAGGTTGGTTATATGACGAGCAATGGGTAGGAGGCATGCCCAACGTCCATTTAATTGGCTATGTAGATGAAGCGGATAAAGGGGCGTTATATCAAAACGCTGTGGCACTGGTATTCCCCAGCCTATATGAAGGCTTTGGGTTTCCCGTAGTAGAAGCCATGCACTGCGGCACGCCCGTTTTAGCGAGCAAGACATCGAGCTTACCAGAGCTTGTTGGAGAAGCGGGGCTACTGGTAAATCCGTTAGATATACAGGATATTGCTGAAAACATGGCGCGTTTGACCAGTGATGCAGCCCTGCGGCAAAGCTTGCAGCAAAAAGGATACGGGCAAGCCCAGCGATTTACATGGGCGCGAGCAGCACAAGCAGTTTTTCAGGCGTTTGGGCAGGCTTAGACCTGTACAAGTGTAAGCCTGCATAGCACAATACCGCGCATGAACGAACGCATTCTACTCGTCCAACTCGCCGATATTGGCGACCTCATCCTAATTACGCCAGCCATATCTGCTTTACGCGAAGCACATCCTGCGGCGCATATTGGGCTATTGGCGCTCAATCACGCCATACCCGTTATTGAAGGCACAGGGTTAGTTGATGAAATTATTGCATTAGATAGACAGGGTTTTAATAGCACCTACGCTTTTTTCTCGCCTACCAACATCAAACGATTGTGGCAGTTGAATTATGACACCGTGATTTATTTCCACCATTTCACGTTAAAAGCAGGAACATTGAAATTTGCGCTCATCAGCTGGCTATGTGGCGCAAAGCGGCGCGTGGGGCTGGATAATGGTAATGGCTGGTTTCTCACGCATCGCCTACCCGATGGCGGTTTTGGCGCTATCCATCAGGCGCAATACTGGCTCAATCTGGTGGGGTTATTGGGGGCGAAAACCGAGCCGCGCCCTCTCACTATAGCCAGCGCAGAGGCCGCTATTTTGCCCAAAAGCGAAACGCCGCGCGTTATCATCCACCCCGGTAGCGGCGGGTATAGCCCGGCTAGGCGCTGGCCAGCCGAGTATTTTGCAACAGTGGCACAAGCGCTATATCATGAGCTTAATGCAGATATTGTGTTGGTGGGGACAGAAAACGACCATGCCGATATTGTGCAAAAAATGGCCGATGTTCCTATAACGAACTTGAGCGGGCAAACAACTTTAACTCAGTTAGCGGCTTTGCTGAAAACAGCGGATGTATTCATCGGCGCAGATAGCGGGGTCAGCCATATCGCTGCCGCAGTGGGCGCGCCAGTCATCACAATCTTTGGGCCAAGCAATTATCAAGCATGGCATCCGTGGACACCAGAAGGCACGCTTGTTGTGCTCCATAGTGGAGCGGAATGTAGCCCTTGTAGTTATGTAAAGCATCATATCGGCCTGAGAGAAGGGTGTGCGGCGCGTACCTGCATGAAGACGATTACACCCTCCCAAGTCGTGAGTGTGGTAAAAGGGGTATTAAACGGACAAATTAGAGGCATACATTTACCCACTATCCCTCAAAAACAACCATATGCCCATGAGCGTATATATATTTTAGGCGTGCCAATCGATGCCATTACATATGAGGATTGGCTCACATATATTGGTGAATGGGTGCAAAGTGGGCGTTTTCACCATGTTTGCACGACTAATCCTGAGTTTCTCATGGTAGCACAAAAAGACGACAACTTCCGTCATATTCTAGAGCGCGCAGACTTATGTGTGCCGGATGGTGTTGGGCTACTGTGGGCAGCGCGTCATTTAGGGAAACATTTGCCCCAGCGTGTCACTGGCTCTGATGGCGTGCCGATTATCGCCGAAAAAGCAGCAGAGAAAGGCTGGAAACTGTTTCTTCTGGGCGCGGGAGAGGGTATCGCCCAACGCACAGCGGACATTCTTCAAGAGCGGTATCCCAAATTGCAGATAGTGGGAGTTTACGCGGGTAGCCCTGCACCAGAAGAAGAAGACAGCATTGTGGAGCTGATTAACCGTAGTGGGGCGGATATTCTGTTTGTGGCTTATGGCGCACCTCAACAAGACAAATGGATAGCGCGGAATGCGGGGCGGTTACGTGTAAAAATGGCGATGGGTGTTGGTGGGGCGTTTGATTTTATCGCGGGTGTTGTGCCCCGTGCGCCCTTGTGGATGCGCAATGCGGGTTTAGAATGGTTATACCGCCTGTATAAACAGCCATGGCGGATTGGACGTATGCTGAGGTTGCCGCGATTTGTGATAGCGGTTCTTTTACGCGGCGAGAAATGAGGATGTATCATACGATGTATCTACCGAATATCGTCAATGCTCGACACGTAGATACCTATATGGTTGGCCCCCTATTGGTCACGGTGTTTACTGATTGCGAAGCAAGGGGATATGTACAATATGCGCATGTGCTCTTTGTACATGTGTTAGACCCGCAAGCCCCTTTTATGCTTCCAGAGCCAATGTTTGCTGTTGCGGCAGAAATTAGCCAATTCAGCAACTCTGACGCGCATTTTCTGGGGGTGTTCCCCGGTCACGGGCATCTCAATCTGGGCAGTTCTCCCGATTGGGCAGATTTATCAAAATTCACGCGGCGCGCCCTGCAAGTGGTGGGCGAGCACTTCAATATCAACAGCAAGCCTGTGCGCCTGCACAATACGGATGATTAGCCATGCGTGAGCAGCTTAGGGCGGTTGTGGAAAAATTAGGCGGGCACCGCGTTGTCGTTATTGGGGATATTATCCTCGATGAATATATTACTGGCAACACCGCCCGCCTCAGCCGTGAAGCGCCTGTCCCTGTCCTAGAGTTCGAGTCTCGGCGGCACATTGCTGGTGGTGCGGCTAACCCCGCCGCTAATATCGCCACACTGGGCAGCACAGCGATACAGATTGGTCTGATTGGTGACGATAGCGCAGCGCAATTTTTACAACAAACGCTCGTCGATGCTGGCATTCAAACGGAACTCATCCTGTGTAAAGGGCGGCCAACTACCGTGAAAATGCGGCTGATGGCGCAAATGGGCTTGAGATTTCCACAACAAGTTGCGCGGCTGGACACGCTATCCCGTAAGCCCATTGATGAAGGGACACAAAGGCGCATTATTACTTTATTGCAACGACACGCACAACAGGCTGGGGCATTCCTATTCTCCGATTATCACGGCGGTATGTTGACGCCTGCACTTGTGAAACAGGGGTGCGATATTGCCAAGCAGCACGATGTTTTTTTAGCGGCAGATGCGCAAGGCGCGCTGGATAAATATCGCGGGTTTGATTTGGTCAAATGCAATGCAGAAGAAGCGCAACTATATTTACAGCAAACGTTAGAAACGCATCAAGATTTTGCTGACGCAGCAGAGTATTTATGTGAAAAGTTGGATTTGCGTGGGGGTATGGTCATCACGCGGGGCGCACAGGGCGCCACTTTAGCCCTCTGTGGGCAGCAAGCGCTTCATTGCCCCGCACCAAAAGTGAGCGATGTTTATGATACTGTCGGCGCAGGGGATACCGCCATCGCGGTGATGACATTAGCGATTTTATCAGGGGCAAACTACTCAACTGCTGTCATGCTGGCCAATTATGCGAGCGGCATCGTTGTGCAGCATGTCGGCAATTATACCCCTACGGCAACGGAACTTCTGCAAGCGATAGCACATTATTCAGGTGGATAACAATGTATAACCCGCCAGACCCAAAAACCTACTTCGCCATTGTCTGGAAAATCGTCAAACAAATTCCTGAAGGGCGGGTTAGCACTTACGGACAAATCGCCTCAATGATTCCGCCACCGCACGACGTAGACCCTGAAACCTATCGCCGCTTAGC
>WGEI01000143.1 GCA_015492875.1 Anaerolineae bacterium
AGATGTGTATAAGAGACAGAACGTATACTGGCCATTCGTAAACGTGAAGAGCGGATGAAACGGCTGAAGCGGATGGAGCGGCAGGGGCGTGTTATCCCCGCCTCCGAGCCTCCGCCCGCCGTTGCCGAACCCGCCGTCACACCGGCCACCCCTCGTCAGCCAGATTCTGCCACGTTGGTATCGCGCACGGTGACATTGCCAGAAACTTCACTCGGCGAAAAGCGCCTCGCTGTGCCAGTATTCGAAGATGATGCCGTGATTGATATTGCGCAACCAAACGCCAAAAAGCAAAGGCAAATCTGGCGGCGCTTTGTCGATAGGGCTTTATTCGCTGTCGAGATGTTGGCGGTTGTTGGCCTGGTGTTTCTCGGTGTGCAAATGGTCGAGGATATTGGCCGCCTAGAGCGCGAAACCGCTTCGGCACAGGCACAGGCCGAAGAGATACGCCGCGCCGGCATCCCCACCCCAACGGCCACGCCTCAGCTAGAAATTTCTCAGTTCGTGCTGCCTAGTGGTCATACGCCCCCCACTGGCCCCGATGGCGGCCAGTTTAACTTCGATGAAATACCAGAACACCTGCGCAGCTTAGCCTACCAGCAAATCGTCCAGCCACCTATCAGCCGCCCTGAACCAACTGATGATACGCCAATTGCACTGATTATCCCCAAATTGAACATCAACCATACAATCATTCAGGGGGTAGATTGGCAAGCGCTTCAGCAAGGTATTGGCATGTTGCCCAATGGCGTAACCCCTTCCGCTGATGAGGGCAATATCGTTCTCGCCGCACATAACGATATTTATGGCGAGATTTTCCGCTATCTAGACCAGTTAGTGCCCGGCGATAAATTCCAAATACAGACGCGCACCGGCGTATATACCTACACCGTCACCGGCACGCTAATTGTTGAACCTACAGCGGTCGAGGTCATGGATCCCACTGAGCGCCCCACGGCGACGCTTATCTCCTGCTATCCGTATCGGGTGAATAATAAGCGCATTGTCGTTCAAGCCGAGCGCGACGATTTGTAATTCGGGTATACCCCAAATGCTGATACGGGCGTATGATACAGGTCAGTATATATCTGTTGAAGGGAGCTTATGATGGCAAGGCGTAAATCGCGCAAGAAGTCGCCTAATATCCCACAGGAAACGCTGGCACAGGCACGGCAGAAGAATGGCGATGCCGACAGTGACGAAAATACACAATCTGGAGAGGTCGCCGCTGAAGATAAGGCCGTCGTCGCGGTAGAGCGCCGCAGTCGCCGCCGCCGCCGCCGCACCAGCCAGCCCTCTGCCGCCTTGAAAGCAGAGCGTGAGAAGCGCGGCAAAAAGAAAAAAGACGGTCTTACTGCCGAAGAAATTGCCTATTTGCTCTCCCATCCCACCAAAGAAGTGGATGAAAATGAGCTGCGCGAGCAATATGGGTATGTCATCACTGACTTGCGTAATATGGGATTGCTCGCCGCTGCTTTGATCGTGCTTTTGGTTGTGCTTGCACTGATTTTTGTATAGATTTTGCGGCGAGATACAACAAAAGTCACATACAATAAAGCCAAGTTCATCCACGCTTAATAAGGGATATTGGTGGATAAAGGGCTGCTATGAGCTTTGATTATTGGCAAGATTTGCCTTTTTTTCATGGTTTAACGCCAGATAGTTTGAATCGTATTGAACAGGTCGCGCACCGTCGTCAATATCAGGCGGGCGCGACAATTTTTACAGAGGGCGACCGCTGCTCTGGGTTTTATATTGTGCTGGATGGGCTGGTGCGGATTTACCGCGTCAGCGCTGAAGGCCGCCTCCATACGCTGAGCTTATTGCGTGCGGTCTCTAGTTTTAACGAAGTGGCGGCTGTCGATGGCGGCCTCAACCCCTTTGATGCGATGGCCGTGACCGCTGCCGAAGTGATGGTCATTAGCCATGATTGGCTGCTCAGTTTGATGTCTAGCGAGCGGGCGCTACTAGCCAATTATGTGCAAGCGCTGGCACACATGAACCGCGAATATATTGAGCGGCTGGAAGATATGACCTTCCGCACCATTCCCTCTCGTTTGGCCAAGCTCTTCTTGCA
>WGEI01000144.1 GCA_015492875.1 Anaerolineae bacterium
AAGCCGTGTTTTGCGGGATGGGTCATGGGCAGAGAATGCCGACCGCGATTTGACTATTGCGGGGCGATATAGCGCGCGGTTTTATCGCTTTGCGACGCGCTGGATGGTGAACGAGGTGGCATTACACCGAGCCAGAACACGCGGGGGGGTATCACTTTTGCGCCAAGTCAAAATGTGGTTGAACACTAAAATAGGCCGCTGGGGTATGCGCCTGACACAGCATGAACGTGAAAATCGGGGCGAATTCATTCACCCCGATACGATAACAGTAGAGCGGTTGGATGTCCGTCAATCAACATCATAGAGGCTGTGCAACTTGTCATCAAGATACTCAACAATGCTGCGGGCGATTTGCTCGTGCTCATGGTCGAAAATGAAGCGTATTGGGGCAGCGGCACGGTCTTTCAAAGTAAATTGGAGCAAGACGCTGCCGGGGTAATCAACAGGCGTCCATTGAATATCAAAGTAGGCAATATCGCGGTAGTAGATGATGATAATATCATCACGCCCTGTACGGGCAGGGTCGGAATCTAGCCCGCGACGACGGATTAGCAAACGGTCATCGTAAACCTCTAACACGCCATTACCGCCACGTAAAGTCCAACGAGGTCGGCGAACCGATTTATCAGAGGCAACCATGATAGACCTCCTTTCTGGCTCTTTCTTATAGTATAGCGGTAAATAGAAAGTCATCTAAATGTCATTTATCCTAAATTTGCCCCCCGTTGCTCATACTCATGACACAAGCATTTGACCACTTAGCCGCGACATATGACAACAGCTTCACTTATAGCGCCATAGGGCGCTGGCTACGCGATGTTGTCCATAGCCGCCTAGCGCGCCACTTTAATACAGGCGATTATGTATTGGAATTGGGATGCGGTACGGGCGAAGATGGGCGATGGTTGGCGGAAAGCGGCGTCAATATATGGGCGACAGATAGCAGCCCAGCGATGCTGACTATTGCTAAAGAGAAAAATATGGGCGCAGATAACATTCAGTTCACCCATTTAGACCTGCATCATCCTCAATTGCCAGCAAGTGCCCCTAAGAGTTTCGATGGCGTATTCGCCAACTTTGGCCCAATTAATGTGTTAGAGGATGCAAGTGCTTTAGCCCAATGGTTAGCCGAACATATCAAACCGGGTGGAGTAGCTTGTTTTGGCGTCATGTCGCCATTTTGTTTATGGGAGACGCTATGGCACGGTGTGCATTTCAATTGGAAGATAGCAAGCAGGCGCTGGCGTGGAAAAAGCCATTTTACTGGTTCGGATGGCCATGTAATACCCGTTTACTACCCTTCGATACGCCAGTTAACACAGAATTTTGCCCCATATTTTCGCAGAATTTATTTACGGCCATTGGGATTGTTCTTACCCCCTAGCGATGTTTATGGCGTTATTGAGAAGCGGCCAAAACTGCTGAAAACGTTGCTGGGCTTGGAAAAGCGGTTGGGGCACATTCGCCAATTAGCACTATTCGCTGACCATTACTGGATAGAATTTGAGCGAGTTTAAGCGTGGATATAGCTAGGCGCAAACTATCGCAAAATACCTTTACGCTACTACTCAGCAATGGCGGCAGCGCGCTGTTATCCTTTGCGCTATCCGCGTTAATCGGGCGTGTGCTAGGGCAAGCGGGTTTGGGCATCTATGCGGCGGCATTGGCATGGGTGTTTCCATTGAGCTTGGTGGCGGATTTTGGCCTGAGCACATTGATTACTCGTGACCTCGCTCAATACCCAGAAGCTGAAACTGAGTATATACGGGTTGCAATCTATCAAAGGCTCTTCATGGGGGGCGGCCTGATGCTGAGCGCAATTCTCGCATCTCCATTATTGAGCGAAAACGCTAGTGTGGTTCGGGGAATTATTATCAGCGCGCCGCTTATCCTCATCGCTCCCTTATTCAGCATGTTTACGGCGGTATTTCGGGCACAGCAACGGATGTGGCCGATTGCCGTATTAAATCTAGGCATGCTGGTCGTGCAAGTCAGTGGGACAGCCCTAGTTTTCACCTTAGGATATGGCGTTATTGTGGCGCTGGTTGTAAACACTTTAACCTCAGCCATGCAATTGGTTGTCGCGTGGGCATTATGGCGCTGGTTGGGTTCACATGAGGGAAATATATCAACTCATCTCGGCATACGAGAAGCTATAGGCAAGGCGGGCGTTTTCGCCATTGCAGCGGTGTTGGCGGCACTTCTCATGCGAATGAATTTCATTCTGTTAGAGCGCTTAGCAGGGGCGAACGAGACGGGTAACTATGCGGCTGCCATGCGCTTTATCGATGCCGTTCGTATGATGCCGAATGCGTTATTTGGGGCGCTTTTACCGGCACTGGCCGCGCTTCAAATGCGCCCAATGATGATGCAACGGACATTTAGGCAAGTGCTCGCTGGATTGTCAGTTTACAGCGTGGCAATTGCAATAGTGGGCATGTGGGCAAGCCCAACGGTATTGCTATGGATTTATGGTGAGGCTTTTACAGATGCGGCAGGCATACTTCAATGGGGATTATGGGCGCTTTTGCCCGCATTGCTGAGAGGTGGCTTTACATTGTACCACTATGCGCAGGGAAATGAATGCACCGTTAACATAGTGTTGCTGATAGGGCTAGGTATACACCTAAGTGTTGGTTTATGGCTCATCCCCGTTCATGGAGGCGAAGGGGCTATTCTAGCCACGCTAATCGCCGAAGTTACTATGCTTGTTTTCTTGCGTTGGCCAATATGGCAATATCGACATATAAAACCACAGGCATCATCATGACAGGCCGAAGTAAAGATATTGGAGCGGGTTTATTGCTTTTATGTATAGGGTTAGTGGTGCGGGTGAATGTCATCAATCATAGTGGATTTAACGGGCTTTATGGCCAAGATGCCTATGCCTATTATGATTTCGCGCAAGCTATTCATGCCTTTGTAACAGAGCAAACGCCCTTGCCTCAATTTTACTGGCCTGTTGGGTATCCGTTATTGATATGGTTAGGCCAGCAAGTTTTTAGCCCGACAGTTTGGGCGGTGCAACTGATCAATATATGGTTGGGCGCTCTATGTGGCGTTTTGTTGTATATAGCAGCACGGCAGTTCGGATTGGGCGTTGTCGGGGCGTTTTTGGGTGGATTGGCGCTGAGTGTCAGCGGGCAACTTATGCAATCAAGCGTTGTGATTATGACAGATGTTCCCGCGCTAGCGCTGAGCCTCATTGCACTTACGACAATGCTGCAATACCGCAAGTCAGGTAAAGCTGTTTGGCTGTTGATCGCTAGTGGAGCGATAGCGTGGGCGGGAATTATGCGCTGGATTTATTGGATTATATGGCTGCCGCTAGGGATGATATGGCTCTGGCGAATTTATGAAACACACACGTTTTCATGGCGAGCGATTGGACTAAGCGGCACGGTTGTTCTAGTAGTTGTGTTGCCGCAAGTGTTATATATGAGCTATAGCACAACAAGCAGCCCTAATCATCCCCATTTGCAGGCATGGTCGCCGAGTAATTGGTTCGGGCGCAGTTTTGACCACATTGATGGTCATTTTGACTATGCGCAGGTGAATGCTGTTTTTTATGGACGATCATTTTGGGATAGCGGTGAGTTCTACTTCTCACCCTTATTAGGTGGGCTGGCGATTATCGGTTGTATCTATGCACTAAAACGGCACAGGTTTTTGCTATTGATTAGCATAATATGGGCATTGCCGCCTTATTTGTTTTTGGCGGGCATCCCATACCAGAATATACGCTTCGGCCGCATCCTTGCGCCAATAGCAGCCCTGTTAGTCAGTGCGGGCATACATGCCA
>WGEI01000145.1 GCA_015492875.1 Anaerolineae bacterium
CGGTTGTGCCTTCTAATGGCATTTTGAAACGGATGACATAGGAATGCCCTTCACGCTCCATGCGCGCCACTTCTTCCGGGTCACGGTCGCGCCAGCGGCGGTCATAACCGGGCGGAAGGCCTTGTTTGCGGCGTTCTTCATTGATTTGTTTGAGTTCTTCAGATGTAGCGAAGCACTTATACGCTTTGCCCTGTTCCACCAACCAGTTAGCCCATTTTTGATAAAGCTCCAAGCGCTCTGATTGCACATAAGGCCCATAAGCCCCGCCGACATGTGGCCCCTCATCAATATCAAGCCCTAGCCATTCAAACGTGGCCAGAATTTCTTCTACCGAACCCGGTACATAGCGCTTGCGGTCAGTATCTTCTATGCGGAGGATGAATTGCCCTTTATGATGACGCGCCAATAACCACGCAAAAAGCGCCGAACGCACCCCACCGATATGCAAGGGGCCAGTGGGGCTGGGGGCAAAGCGCGTCCGCACTGGACGATTATTTGTATCGCTCACAGGTGTTTACTCCCGAATGTGTGCTGAATGCGATGTTCGTAATAGATGGGTATTGTAGCTTAGGCTTTGGGGATGATGTAGGGAGATTATACCCGCCGTCGTCGGATAATGACGCTTTCCGCAAGGCCAATGCCCATCAGGATGGAGAGCAGAGACGTGCCACCAGAACTAATGAATGGCAACGTCAGCCCCGTCACAGGCATCAAGTTAAGGTTCATTCCTATGGATACCGTTGTCTGGAAGAATATAATCGCAGCCACCCCATAGCATATCATTGAACCTAAGGGGTCAGCGGCAGTGCGCGCCCCATGTAATATCCGCATAATCACAAGGCCTATGAGTATCATCACCGTAACCCCGCCCACCATGCCGAATTCTTCCGCAATCACGCTAAAAATAAAGTCTGTATGGCGCACGCGCAAAAAACGTAACTGGCTTTGAGAGCCATTTGCATAGCCTTTACCGAATAACCCCCCATTGCCAATGCTGATACGTGCTTGACGGATATTAAATGCGGCGTCAGGGTCACTATCGGGGTTAATGAACGTGGTGATACGCTGTTTCTGGTAATCTTCTAATTGCGTGAAGGCTATGGGCATCAGTATCAAGCCGGCAAATAGCAATAAGAAAATGTGTTTGATGCGTAACCCTGCAGACCAGACGAGAACGCCCCAAATGAGGAAGAACACAATAGTTGTGCCCAAGTCCGGCTGAATGAAGACCATGCCCGCTGGAATGCCGATATGGATTAATGAACCGAATACTGTTGAGAAGCGGTCTATACGATGATAACGTTCAGATAAATATTGGCCTAAAGTGATGATGAGGATGATTTTCCCCAGCTCTGAAGGCTGAATGCGAATACCGAGATTAATCCACCGTTGCGCACCAGCGTCACCAACCGAGCCTAAGATGAGCACCAGCGCCAATAAACCCAATAACGCCAAATAAAGCCATACATGAAGGGCGGCCAGCAGGCGATAATCCATAGCGGCTAGGGCAAACACGATAATAGTACCCAAAACCGCATAAAATATTTGGTCTGGTACACGGCTGATAATGTCGGGGTCAATAGCGCCACGAGTTGCACTAGCTATCATTAATAAGCCGAAGATTTCCAGCAGAAGGGTTGTACCAAAAAGCACGTAGTCAAATCGCCGCCAGATACTTACACGTTGTGTCACTATTGAATAACCTCAATCGCTCTTTGCTGTTTATGCCAGAACTTATACACGCTCAAGTATAAAATGGCTTAAGTAAACAAATGTATAGCATCTCGGGCGATAATATGTAAGGACGTTTGATTGTTTAATCAGTGGTTTTGCTGGGTTTTGTTGGGTCTTGTGCTGGTTGTTCGTCTTGTTTACCCTCATCTACATCCATTTGTTTTTCTATTTCATTGATGCGGCTCGGATCAACTCTCACAGTCTCTTCTTCATCTTCATCAATGACATCCAGAATTTCACCTTGCGCCGCTTCGTCAACCTCTTCAGGGTGTGCCCGCCGCTTAAATGGAATTTCTGCAATCAATTTATTGCTTGTGCGATCTCTTGGTTGCAACGCAATATCCACATGTTCCTCATCAATAGAAACATATTTGGATATGACCTCAAGAATCTCGCGTTTCATTTGCGCAAGTTGCTCCGGCGGCAAGCTGATGCGGTCGTGAACTAGAATGAATTGTAAGCGCTCTTTGGCTTTATTTTTACTGCCTCGGTCGCGCCCTCGTAGGCGGTCAAAGAAGCCGCTCATACCTCACCTCTTTCTCACATATCATGTTTCGCTATTGTTGCCGCCGAATAGCCGCGCAATACGTTGGAATAAATTGCCAGTTGCATCTAATTGCATAAATGGCACATTTTCCCCGGTTAAACGACGGGCGATATTCATAAAAGCTTGTCCTGCACGGGAGTTTTCACTCATTGTGACAGGCACGCCACTATTTGACGAAGGAATGACGGTCTCATCTTCTGGCACAATCCCAATGATGCGTATTGACAATATATCTGTCACATCTTTGGCGGAAAGCATTTCGCCACGACGTACCATTTCCGGCTTTATACGGTTGATAATGAGTTGTCCCGGCCCACGGTTGAAAGCTTCTAATAGGCCGATGATGCGGTCTGCATCGCGTACCGCCGAAACCTCAGGGTTAGTGACAATCAATACTTCATCGGCTGGGGCTACCGCATTGCGGAAGCCGCGCTCTATACCCGCCGGCGAGTCAATGAGAATGAAATCATGCTCTGGCCGCAGCTTGCGCGTCAACGCCACCATATCGGATGGGCTGACGGCGGTTTTGTCGCGCGTTTGTGCCGCAGCAATAAGATATAAATTAGGGAATTGCTTGTGGCGTATCATCGCCTGTGGCAAGCGGCAGCGCCCTTCGACCACGTCGACCAAATCATAAACAATTCGGTTTTCTAATCCCATCACAATATCAAGATTGCGCAGCCCAATATCAGCATCTATAGCAACAACACGCTTGCCGAGCCTTGCTAGGGCAATGCTGAGGTTGGCCGTTGTGGTAGTTTTGCCAACGCCACCTTTCCCCGATGTAATTGTGATAACTTTTGCCCCCATAGAAAATGGTCCTTTCGTCTTAGCTCCACGCCTCGACTACAATCTGGTTATCGCGTATCATCGCCACTTCGGGCTGCGGGCGCCGCCGTTTTACCTGTGGCGATGTCACAATGTAGCCTGCTATACGTAATTGATTAGGCATCATATCAAGCGCACATACAATAGCGCTTTCGTCACCTTCTGCTCCAGCATGTACCGTCCCGCGTAGTCGCCCCCAAACAATAATATCACCTGTGGCGACAATAACCGCACCAGGGTTGACATCCCCTACAACGACCACATGGCCACGACTATGAATTGTACGGCCACTTCGCAAAGTGCGCCGTAACATCACACCCGCCGTTCCCTCTTCTTCTGGGTCAATGGGTGCGCTTTCTTCCGGTTCATGTCCGGGGACACCGCTGGATGTTGTGCGTATATCTAACGCTAAAGCTGCATCAATTGTGGTTAAACTTTCACTCAATACAGCTGAAAGTATCATATTCCGACGTTCTAATAATGCTTTCAGAGAGAGCATCTCTACTTTTGGCACAGGGCGCTGGCCAAAATCAACAGTAACCCGGGCGCCTGCGAAAAAGTCAGCTTTTTCATCAATGCGGGCGGCTAGTGCCTCAGTTAATGTGTGCCACTCTTCAGTTGGACTGAGAGTAATCAAAACACCATCTCTAATACCTTTTATTGAAACTATTTTATCATTCATTATCGGCCAATACCGTCTGTTTACAAATCAATCAATGCATCATATGGACTACCGCAAGCAGGTTTGTACTTCTACTATATAGCAATACTCCTTTTTATGTTAATGATACCCATTTTTGCACTTTGTGCTATAAAGTGCTCAATAACTGCAATAACATCATTACAGGAATAGTTAGGGCAGCTATGTGGATGCCTAGACGAACATAGCCCCCTAGTCTCAGCGAGCTTTTCTGTGCCCATTCTCCTAATGTGAATACTGCATAGGTCATCCAAAAAACCTGTATGATGAAAAGCGGCAAGAGCAATGTCTCTTTATCTGCTCCAGTATAACTGATGCCCAAAAGGGCATATGCCCCATATGCCACCATCGACACAATACCAGCGACCGGATACCAGCGGGCAAATCTCGCTAACCCTAATGTGCCCAATACTATGCCACCAAGCCCAAATTGCCCAACGATAAATGTCAGTAAATCCATCCAACGATTAGCATCGCGTATGAAATTAAGTTGGATGAGCGGCGCATCTGGCCTGAGGAAATTCGTCAATAGTCCATAAACGCCAATCCCTACAGCGATAAGCAATAGCGCCCAATACCACATAGGCAGCCTGAAATGGGCGAGCCATAACCCTAACATGAGTGCGGGAGCAATAAGAGTAAATACAGGGTCATTCATAACCCCGACTGCAAAAAGGATGAGCATGAGTATAGGGCAATAAAGCGGGGATGGTTTATCTGTTGCTTCATCTTCTGGATGCGGGTTTGTTCGCCTTAGGGTATCTAATAAAAGATAAAAGAGCCAAGTAGTGACAAAACTTGTTAGTCGTAAGCTTCGCGGTGTGCCAACTTGTGTCCAGAATATAATGGCAAAAATAACAACACCAGCGATAAACCCCAGCGCAGGCTTTCGGCTAATGATAATCCCCGCAATGAGGACGATTGTAGCGCCCATGAGCGCCAATACTATAGTCGCCGGGCCGGCACTACCACCACCCGTTTGTGCCCAGAAAGCGGGGCTAAACGCCAGCGCTAGGCCACCAGCAAAAGCCAATATAGCCCCTAACCAGCGCAATGTTGCCGCCATGCCAATGATGACAAACGCTAAACCCGCTGCACGTACTATTGGTGTAGCGCCAATTGACAGAAATGCTGCCCCTGCAACTGTTCCAGCGACGATTGGAGGTAGCCAATCTTTCATCAATCGTGGTGGGATAAGTGCTTGCACGCTGTTTCAACCTTTTTTAATAAGATAAAGCGATGCCCCGCTGATTGTATCAAGGCATCGCTTTATATCAATGTTGTAGACAAGGTTTGTTGTTTTTACGAAGCTGCCGCCGCGTCCTCTCTGGCGAGGTTTTCGCGTTCGTTCTTCAAACGAAAATAAGCCTCCATTGTTTGGACAACAATGGGCAAGGCGACTTGTGAGCCTTCATCACCATTATATACAAACGCGATAACGATAATTTCCGGGTCAGTATCATAAGGTGCATAAGCCACGAACCAAGCGTGCGCAGGCCAGTTGCCCGGCACACACAGCCCCAATGGGCGAGCAATATCATCACAATATTCAGCTGTGCCTGTTTTGCCTGCCACTGTGACAAAGGATAGGTTAGCAGCTCTAGCTGTTCCGCCATCAATGGTGACCGCTGCCCGCATGCCTTCTCGTACAATTTGCAGCGTTTCCGTAGAAGCAAAAGCCGGTGTATAGGGGTTCAGTTCTGTAGAGAAGCGCAACGGCTCACAGACACCACCATTGAATGTGTAATTTAAAGGGATATGCACACGATATTCCCGCATATCCGTTGTGAATGGATCCGGGTCAATATCCACTTGGCTACGGTAGTTTTCCGGGTCACAGCGGGATGGATTGTACCATTCACTATCTTCTTCACAGGTACAAGCTAAGCTATTCGGCCCATGGATAATCATATCCTCTAGCAGCGTGAGGACAACGACATCACCTTCTGGTACTTCATCAAGGTTGATTGTCCGTAAAATTTTGGGTTCAAATGGCTCGACGACATTGCCCTCTTCGTCATAAATTTCGCGGATGATAGTGGGTTGATAGAGGATGCCATTATTGGCGATAGCTGCCACCGCATTGATGAGCTGTAATGGCGTGACCAGTACATACCCCTGCCCAAATGCTGCGTTATATGTATCGCCCGTTGACCAAGATTCACCATAAACACGACGCTTCCAATCGGGGTCTGGCATACGCCCCGCATTTTCAAACGGCAACTCAATGCCAAGTTCAGAGCCAATGCCAAAAGCTGTGGCATAGCGGAATAAATCCCGTATGCCCAGGCCGTTTTCCCGTAGAACTTGAGGGGAAACTCGACCCGGATTGCCGCCACCGACTTGATAGAAATAAACGTCACAGCTCCAAGCAATACCTTCAACCATATTGACGCTGCCATGGCCTTCAGCCAGCCAGCACACAAAACGCTGGTCTTGAGCGCGGTCGTTTGGCGCGTAACTGTTTGGTAGCAGTAGTTCCCCACCATCGAAAAGGCGCGTTTCTGGCTCAATAACGTCTTCTTCCAACACCCCTACTGCTGTGATAAGTTTCCAGACAGAACCCGGCGGATACAGGCTTTTAATCGCATTATTGACTAATGGACGCAACGGGTCTTCTAAAACATCGAGGTAGTATTCAACATCAATAGCGCGGGCAAATCGGCTATTATCATATGCTGGCCAGCTCACCATCGCTAGCACCTCGCCAGTTTGCGGGTTCATGGCAATGACCACGCCTTGTTGGGTGACGATACGCCCCGCTTGCGAATTCACTAATGCGATACGGTCTTTTAGCGCTTGCTCTGCTGCCGCTTGCAATTCTGTATCTAGCGTTAGGCGGACATTTAAGCCCTGAGTAGGGGGGATTTGCTCCAACACCCGTATCTCTTCGCCAGCAACATCGACTTCCCGCCGCCGCACACCGCGCTGTCCGCCGAGAATATTCTCTAGAAATCGCTCAATCCCTTCCCAACCAACACGGTCAAATGCAGGGTCATAGCCCTGTTCGATCAGTTCTTCCGCCTCTTCTGCAGGGATTGGCACCATATAGCCGATAATATGTGAAGTGAGTGTTCCTGTTGGGTATTCACGCACCGAAACAGCATTGACCGATACCCCCGGCATGGACACCTTTTCTTCATTGATTTGCAAGGCTACTTCAAAGGGAATATCCGTAGCGATAATAACGGGACGGAAGGGTGCAATGCCCTCCCCTTCCCGAACCATCTCTTCAATGCTGCGAATGTTTCGCCCAGAGGTTAGCGCGACTTCTCTCGTTGGTGGCACACCAATGAGCGCCGATAGACGGTTATAAATCTGAAGCACTTCATCGGGGTCGTCCGGTAATGCTGCTGGAACAATGGAGACCGTAAACGCTGGGGAATTTGTCGCCAATGGCGTATTATAGCGGTCGACAATGATGCCACGTGGCGCGGCTAATGGTAGCTCATTGATGCGGTTTTCATCAGCTGCCAGCTGGAATTCCCCATGCCGCACCACCATAAATTCATACATACGTATGGTGAATATCAAAAATACAGCGACCATAATCGCTTGAAAAAAGGTCAAACGCCAGCCCTGAAATGGAAGCAGTTTATTATCCAATGTCGTACCTCAATAACTCCCTTTTCGATACCCCTATTTAATTTTACTCCGAATACCCCACTTTACCTTACAGATGTGCCTAACCAATTTTGTATCAGGCGTATGAAACCATAG
>WGEI01000146.1 GCA_015492875.1 Anaerolineae bacterium
CTTTGGCAATGGCCGCAGCATAACGATCAGCAAATTCTCGCTGTGCCACTGGGTCGGTGTGCAATGCTTGGGCACTACGCTGAATCTCTTCTAGTGCTAATGACTCTGCAAGGATATCTCGTAACTGATCTCCACTTCGACACAGAACCACGATATCTAGCGTAGAAAAACGGTTGACCACTTTATCGGCAAACAGCTCTTCATCATCTCTGCTTTCTGCTAGATAGATGATGATTCGTGCATCACAACTTTTTGCTTCAAGTTTTTCGTAACTTGAAGCATCGGAAAAAACGGGTACAAAATAACGTAGCGTACCGCTGTCAATCGTATAACGCCGCGCCACGATGGGCAGCAAGCTATGCCTCGTATTTAGCTGTTCAGCAAGGTTGAAGGCACCTAGCTTGCTAGCCTCTTCTCTCACCTGCCCTTCAAGGTCAAAATCGCTGCCTTGCCATACGCGATACTCTGAACTGAACTTTCGGTACTGAATGACTGATTTTTGAGTTAAGCCTTTTATCGCCTTTTTAACGGACTTCTCCGATGGCAAACTTAACTCTATCAATTCGTTAGATGCCTTGAAATTACCTTGAACACCGATGATGTTTAACAGGCCAATGGTTTTTAATAGCTTAACTTCATCCTCAGTTGCATCACCTAAACGTTCCGTTGCAGTAACAACCTCGGCCCAACGGCGATGGGTAAAATGATCTGATAGTGCGGCTGGCTGATTTAGTATGAAATATTCATAGATTTCCCAGGGATAGATCCAGTCCCCCACCTTGCTACAGCGATTCAGCGCATCTTGAAACCCATGTGTCTCTTTACTTCCCAGATAACTAAACAGGGTGCGTTCGTTTTGAGCGACCTTCTGACATAGCAGCGGCAAGATCAGCGCACTAATCGGGTGAAGTGGGTAACACGCCTCAAATAGCTCTGAAGCCACTTTAATACCCATAGCACTCGGCAATGCCGCTGCTTCTGAAAAGCGCGTAGCAAGTTGTTTGGCCTCTTTTTTAATCTTGCTGCTTTCGGCTCGTAAAAAATCATGTTCGATAGCCGCCGCCACAACACGCAGTGTTTGCTCTGATGACTCCAAAAAGGGAATATTTTCAAACCGGCCTTGAACCTTAGCCCACTCGTTTTTGAGTGATTCACCCAAACCACGGGCATATTGTTCGAATGCTTGATGGAGCATGACCACCATGGCTAATTTTGCTTCATGAGGTGCTAAGGCATGCTCGGCCAAGGATTGTAATAGAAAGATGTCATTTGCGCCGTAATGGCGGGCTTCATATTCCAGGAACTTGCCAAGCTCATCAATGACTATAAACAGCCCCGAATAACCGATTCCGGCCAGCGCATCTTGCAGTTCTTTGATACGGGCCAGGATATCTGTAGTTGCCGGTTGTTCTTTTTGCTCTGCCAGCGTGGCAAGCTTCGCTACAATTGAGTGAGATCGTCCTCTGCGGCCAGCCCAAATCTCTTCAGATTTACGGCTAAGTGAATGAACTAACCGTCTACCTAGCGATTCTGGGCTACCTGTTATCAGAATAGTGCAATAACCTTCATTGCCTTTTGTAAGGCTTGTGAGCCTATTTCGCAGTTCCAATTGATCATTTTTTTTCAGTGTCGCTCTAGCCGATTGAGTGGCTACCGCAGCGGATGGGCCTAGCAAGTGCGCCAGGAAAACAGCAAATGAAGATTTTCCTGACCCATACGGGCCAACGAGAGACCAAGCCCGTGGGCTTTCATCTGCCTTTAATGCCTCCGCCATTCGCTCAAGTGTACGCAGTGCCCTGGAGGTTGGAATATAGGCTTCGACTACGGCTTGCGAGTCTGCATCACGCTCTAAATTGATTGAACGGGTGTAGTGGGTATTAACGCCTATTTTATCAATGAGGCTCATGCGGCGTTCTCCTGCAACTGGCCTTGGTAATGAAATTGTAAAAATTCGATGGGATCAACCGCTTCCAACAAGTAGAGCTGATGAATGCCGGCGGTTTCACGTATCTCAAAAATTCCTGGCTTTTGATGGATCAGTTTTTCTAGCTTGGTAATCATTGCGTTTTCCGTTAAGCGGAATACTGCCCCCGGTGCTGGATAACCACCTTTGGCATACATCAAACTTTCAATCGGGAGTTCAGTAACTTTCATAGCCTTAAATAGCTGTGCAACGGCAAACCCAAAGATGCCGATAGGCAGCGCTTCACGTTCAAGGGCGCGTGAGTAGTATGTGCGCCCACCGGGTGCTTGTGTAATTAGTCCTAGCAGCGATAACGGTGAGTCCAACGCTTCTTCGACGGGAGTACGCGTATTGCCTTTTGAACGTGCGTACATACGCAATACAATAGCCGAATCTTGTTTTACGGTGGTTGCAGAAAATTTACTCTGAATATTTTGCTTAGCAAAATCAAGAAGTGCTGCTGCTGCTTCTTGTGACGTGAATTCCGGCTTGTGGAATTTGTTAAAAAACCAATACCAGCCTGTTGCCAGCTCGGGATTTGATGCAATCAACCAATGAACCAACCAAATGGTTGCTTCGTCTTCCAGGTAAGGATCAAAACCTCTTTTGCCAAAGATTTTATCGCCCAAGGGTGTTGTTTTAAAGCCGGGCTGGGCTGGCACTATCAATTGGGCAGCTTGTAGCCAGTATCGAATGGCATTAACCATATTTTTACCGACACCAAGCACAACCGTTGCATCTTCGTCAGAAAATATTGTGTTGCCGTCGCGAGAAGAGGCAGCTCGGTAACCTTTAGTCAGCCAGCTATAACGAAGTGCAAACGTTTCATGTCGTCCGAACGCAGCTTTAGTCGAATTAAACAACATCAGAGCTTCCTTTCACCGAGTTCCTGCGATGAAAATAAGGGCAGCGTAGAATCACCACGTCCCTCAAGAAACAGCCCCACGTTATTGAGAAACCACTGCTTCAAATTCATCCCCTCATCACCAAGAGCATCATACAACTCTTGCTTCAATTCAGGGTCAATCTCGACGACAATTCGCCCACTAGTGCCTTTAGCCATATATTCAATCCTCACAACGACCTGCATGTTATGTAACATAGCGTATGTTACATAATGAAGTGTTAGATGACAAAACAATATTCACATAACAAATCAACAGGATTCACATAGTAATCAATAGGTTATAATTTTCATAAAACGAGCTTTATCCTGTTTTTTCTCATGACTTCCATCATCTTACAGAGGATGATAACGCCAAAATCTAGTTGCTGATTGCGGTTAATTAACTAATTTAAGGCGCATAATTTCCATACTCACCGAGCATTGCATAAAACAAGGATTATTTTTTATTCTCGAAAATAATTATCCCTTGATATCCCTCTGCTCTTTAAGTTAGCGTGACTCTAATTCCACCCCACTGATCATTCAATGACCCTTCTTGGCACTGCCAACACCCAAGCGCCTCCGCCAAACTGTGTAACAGGCGCAACGCCCCTCCGGTCGCCGGTTCATTTTCCATCCAGCCTATAACGGCATTCTTTTTTTAACCCTGCCAGGGAGTCTTCCCTGTCACGGGGTATCTCTCTGTGCATTTTTCTAGTGCTAACCAAGAGAGGTAATCCATGAATATCAATGATGCCCCCTTCTCTATAAATAAAAGCAGCATTCGTACAATCCAAGGCCGTAACGAGCCATTTAATGTCGGTCGTCTAATCACTGATTTAGGGGAGTTTGCCGTTAAGGACACTCTGCTGGAGCAGCATGAGGAAGGTCGGTATGAGGGGGATTTCAACGTTACACAGATATTTCCTTCGTCCTATTTAGCTGGCGGTCGTTTTGTCGTTGAGGTGAGGGCAACAATTAAGAGCCTTACTCTCGATGGTGTTGATGATCTCAAGCCTGAAGATAAAGACGTTGCTTCGGAACCTGATCCAGCAGACAACCAATCTGAATCAACCGAGGTTGCTGTCTCTGATCAAGCTAATCAACCCACCGAAGTCAGCATTGAAAGCTGTGGTGAACATGATGACGACGGTGGCGATGAAGCACTGTTTGATTCATTGTGGCCACTGGGTACTCAAGTCAAGCTCGATCCAACTGTGGATCGACTGAAGTTCCGTTTACAGCAGAATCGTCTCAAGGGTCTTGGTTACACCTTTGATCCTCGGGGGCAAATTTGGAGCAACAACACCGCTAACGCGTAAGCACAACACCAAACCCAACCGGGGAAAGTTACCACGACGGGCACTTTCTCCGGTTGTTTTTTTTAGATAGTGCCCGCCCGAAAACCATCTAACCTCATGAT
>WGEI01000147.1 GCA_015492875.1 Anaerolineae bacterium
CTCTGTAATAGTTCGATAGTCTTTGACCGCCGTGTGGGCGATGAAGTGCTGGAATTTGGCGTCAGCGGCTTCTTGCGCAATAGCGACCTCGTGATGTTTGACCGCCAAACTGAAAGCTGGTGGCAACAATTCACGGGCGAGGGGCTTGTCGGCGATTATGCTGGCACGCTGCTAGACATCATCCCCTCAATCGTGGTGGACTTCAAAAGCTTTGCCGAGCGCTACCCTGATGGGTTAGTGATGTCTCGTGAAACGGGCTATCGCCGCCAATATGGGCGCAATCCCTATGAATTTTACGATACGGGTGGCCCCTATCGCCAATTCTTCAGCGATGAAATCGATGACCGTGTCGCCGCTACCGAACGCGTGTTAGCGGGCATCATTGATGGCCAACCTATCGCCTATCCCTTCAACGTTTTAGCGCAGGAAGCGGTTATCAACGATACACTAGGCGCAACGCCCGTTGTGGCCTTATGGCAACCGGGCAAGGCCAGCGCCCTGAATGCCGGCGAGATTGATGCGGCTGTCGATGTTGGCACGGCTGCCCTCTATAGTCGCGTGGTCGATGGGCAAACGCTGACGTTCTATTTGGATGAGGATGGCGTCATCCGTGACGAAGAGACGGGCAGCGCTTGGGATATTTTCGGAGAGGCAATCGATGGCGAACTAGCAGGAACACAACTTGAGCAGCTCATCGCCGCGCCGCATTTCTGGTTTGCGTGGCAGGCCTTTCGCCCTGATACGCTCGTATTTGGCCTTGATACTGACTAAGGCTTAGGGATAACGGGTTGGGCATCAATGCAATGAAAACACGGCGCGCGGTTGTCATGGACTATCTATCGCTTGCCCTGCTGGTGGTGATGGTCATTGTTGTGGGGAGCATGTTTTTGAACAGCGGCTTGCGGGGCGATATACGGGCGGGTTGGAAAACGAATTTCGATAAAACCAGCGTGGATTTGAATGAAATCATCAGCGGGGGTGTTGGCAAAGATGGCATCCCGCCGATTGATGCCCCACGCTTTGAAAGTGTGCCAACTGCCCAAAGTTGGTTACAACCGCAATCGCCCGTCATCGCATTAGAAATCAATGGCGAGGCGCGCGCCTACCCGTTAGCGGTGCTCACCCGCCATGAAATTGTGAACGATGTGGTGGGCGCTGTGCCTGTAGCAGTGACCTTTTGCCCGCTTTGCAACAGCGCGCTTGTCTATGACCGCCGCGTGGATGGCGAAACGCTGCGCTTTGGCGTCAGTGGCAATTTGCGCCATAGCGACCTCATCATGTGGGACGATAAAACCGAAAGCTGGTGGCAACAGTTCACAGGAGAGGCTATCGTTGGCGATTATGTCGGCACGACCTTAGACCTGTGGCCATCACAAATTGTGGGCTTCCGCGTATTTGCCGAACGCTATCCGAACGGGCAGGTATTGGCGGGCGATAGTAACGCTACTCGGCGCGGCTCGTACAATTATAACCCTTATGTCGGATATGACAGCGACCCGTCGCCATTCTTGTTTCAAGGCGTGCCCGATAGCCGCCTCTTCCCCACCTCGCGCGTATTGGCGGGGCTGGTCAACGGCCAGCCTATCGCCTATCCCTTCGCCACCTTAGCCACCCAGCGCGTCATCAATGATACGGTCAGCGGGATGGCGGTAGTGGCCTTTTGGCAACCGGGGGCGACCAGCGCACTCGATGACGCAGACATCAACGCTTCTCGTGATGTGGGAATGGCCGCGCTCTATAGCCGTGTGTTAGACGGGCGCGAGTTGACTTTTGCCGTCGATGATGAAGGCCGCATCTACGATAACCAAACCAGCAGCGAGTGGAACATTTTCGGAGAAGCCATTGACGGCGCGCTAGTAGGCAGCCAATTACGCCAATTGAACGCATTCCCGCACTTCTGGTTTGCGTGGGCGGTCTTCCAGCCAAAGACTGTTATCTATGGCTTTGAAGAATAGGCAAGCAACAATCACAATAAGGTAGAGGCTGTTTCCATCGGCCTCTGCCTCCCGCAATGAACAAGCCCCTGTTTTTGGGCATATCAAGATGCGCTATGTGCCATCGCTCAATCAGGGCGCTCTGATGAAGAAGCGCTCATCGCATTAGCTTGAAGGAATTGGATACGCTTCAGCAATAAGATTTTCAGCAAGACATAGGTAAGGTAGGCAGTATGTCAAAGAAGAAAGCAAAGCGCAAAGCTGAAAAATCTACGCCCGCAACAGAATCACTTGGCAAGCGTGCTGCAGAAAAACGGCAGCGACGCATGGAAAAAGCGCGTGCCCACAAGCGCAAAAGCCAGTTAACCACGTTGCTCGGATTGGCTGGCGTGGTGGCGGTTATCGCCGTCATCATCATCACCGCTGGGGCGAATAGCACGCCGACAGTCGCACAGGAACGGCTGGACTTAGACCCAGTCCGTGGTAACCCCGATGCGCCGGTCACCATTATTGAATATGGCGCGTTTGCCTGTCCATCATGCCGCCAATTGCACCAAAGCGGCGTTATTGAACAGATACTAGAAGAGTATGACGGTCAGGTGAAATTCATCTTCCGCGATTTCCCCGTGATTGTGCCCCAGTATGACCGCATGGCGGCGCAACTAGCGCAATGCGCCCTCGATCAAGGGAACGATGCCTTTTGGCGCTTCCACGATGCGTTATATGAGCAGGTCACTGGTGGCTATGGCGTTTCACAAGACGATTTAATCGCACTAGGCGGGCAACTAGGGTTAGATACCGTAGAGTTGCGCACCTGCGCTGAAGAGAATCGCCATATCCAAACGGTGAATTATGATGAGCAGCGGGCACGGCGGCTTGGGTTGCGCGGTACGCCATCTTTGTTCATCAATGACCAACCGGTTTACTCGTTCAGGCGGGAGGAGTTTGAACGGTTGATTGATGAGGCGCTGGGAACATAGTATCGCAGCGCAGCATTGGTATGAGCGATTTATCTGGCAACGCCCCCTACTTGTGGTATATTAGGGGGCGTAATTATTTAGGAAACATATAGAGCGAGTTTTTGGGATGTTGCATCTTCTTCGTCATGATCCTCTGGTACGCACCAATATCATGCTGGTGATTGGTATCTTTTTAGGCACATTGGCGCTGGCACGGTATGCGCCACGCCAGCAAGATAATCGCATTTTCAGTGGGCAGCCGGTCATCGTTGATATTGATGCTGATTCTCCCGCTTATCTCAGTTATACTGCCGATAGCCCACAACGCATTTCAGTCATGGCCCATAGCCTCGAAGAAGAAGGCGCATTGGATACGGTTATTGAAGTGACCGATGCACAGGGGAATAAACTGGCCTATGTCGATGATGGGGCGAATCGTGGGGATAATGTTGATGCCCAATTGGACGCCCTCTACCTTCCCGAAGCGGGTATTTATACCCTGCGCATTGATAGTTTCAATGGCGTTAGCGCGGGGCGGGTAGAGGTTTTGCTAGAGGCGAACTCGCCCTTCATGGAACAAATCAGCCACGATGGGGCGAATACTATCATACAAGCAGAGTTACCAGCAGGCGCACGATACGCCTATACCGTCGAAGGCGAAGGGGGGCAACAGCTCATCATCACAGCTAAAGACACGGGCGGTACATTAGACCCATTTTTGCGTTTATATGCGGCGGATGGCACTCTGCTCGCTGAAAATGACGACCATACCGACCTAGACCTAACGTTGAATACGCTCGATAGCCGCCTTGAAGTCACGTTACCCACAGATGGCAGCTATACTATCACGGTGAGCGATTTCAGCGGAAAAGCAGGAACATTCATCCTCTCTATTGTTGTGTTGGACTAAGCATGTTTTAAGCGGTTCAAGTCAGCACGAACATAAGCTATCGCATCGTCCATTGAAGCAAAGATAGGTATCTGTACCCCACCAAACTGAGGTTGTTCCATCACGTTCCTAGCCATGTTAATCCATTGGTTGCTACCAACGAATAATTGACGAATGCGCGGATCAGTTGGTGAACCTGCCCGACCACCTCGCGCCGCTTGCAAAATTTTCAGCATCTCAGCAAACGACGTTTGAGCCTTTCGAATATCGCTGATGCGATATATCGGGGCTGGCATTCCCTGTGTTAATTCCGTACTCTTTTGAAAAACGTATTGGACGCCCTCAAGGGTTAAAGCCTCATGAAACACAACACAAATCACAGGTAAATCCGCTAACAGGGTAATTTCAATCGACATCAGTCTGCAGCCTCCCAAGACCACGTTTATTTCATAATATTACATAACAAATAAGGGCGATATGGTACTTTTGTCTCAAAATTTACTGGCCATTGAACAGGCTGAAAATTAGTGGCAAACCCTTGACCGCCACAGGGCGTTATGCTACTATACTGTACACAATAAGTGTGCCTGTAGCTCAGTGGATAGAGCACTGGTCTACGGAACCAGGTGTCGGGAGTTCGAATCTCTCCAGGCACGCAGACAGGAGCCGGCCATCGCGCCGGTTTTTTGCTTCTATTCCCCTTTCAAATGGACTAGTCCTTTAGTCCTAATAACGTCTTCAATTTGTTCTTAATTTGTTAAAACCCGTTGGAATATCGTGATTGGTGAGCTTTCCGATTGGCAATTTACGTTTTTCATATTTATACTATCGTCGGAGATTGCTTACTAAAAGTTGAAGGAGATATTCACCGATGCGACGCCTTACAATGATATTTGCCATACTTTTCTTATTGGTCATTGGCGTTGCCGCACAGGATATGTCGGGCGCCCATGTGCGCATCGCACATTTTTCGCCTGATGCCGGCTCTGTTGATCTTTATGTTGACGGCGCTCTAGTCGCCGAAGAGGTGAATTTTGGCGATGTAACCGAATGGGAAAGCTATGGCGCCGGGAAGCACGTAGTGACCATTGTGCCCACCGGAGAAGAAGCAGCTAACAGCGTGCTAGATGTTGATATTGCTTTGAATGATGGCGATTGGGTAACAGTAGCCGTTATTGGCGAAGCTGCCCGCGATACCTTAAGCGCACAACTTTTATTACAAGACTATTCCCCCATCAATGAGGGCGAAACGCGGGTTACATTCTTCAACGCGATTCCAGACGCCCCTCCCGTAGATTTCTACGCCAATGACGTTGCATTAGCGGTGACTGTTGGCTACCCTGGCTTCTTAGGGCCAGATAGCGACGGCATGGCCAGCAGCGACATTGTCGCCGGCTCGTATACCCTCGCCGCTAAAGGTGAAGATGGCAGCGAGTTGGCAGCAATTGAAGGCGTGACGTTGGGCGCTGGGCGCTACTACTTGTTCGCGGCGGTTGGCCTAGCAGCAAACCCGCAATATGTGTTTGTGTCTACCGATTTAGATGAAATGATGGCCCCTACGGAAGAGCCAATTGACCCGGCAACACTGGGCGATGGCTCGGCAATGGTGCGCGTGGCACATTTTGCGCCGGGTGCGGGCGAAGTTGATATTTACCTGAATGGTGAAGCGACTGACCTGATGGGGACGGATTTCGCCACAGTTTCCGACTGGTTCGAGTTGCCCGCTGGTATTTATACTATCCAACTCGTCCCCGCTGGTGGTAGTGTTGCCGATGCTGTGCTGACGCAGGACGTGGGTATTGCCACCGATAGCTGGGTGACGCTAGCTGCCATCGGTTACCTTGAGAAGGACTCGCTGGAAATTCAGCCGCTGATTGAAGACTTCAGCAACGCTGGGGTGGCGTCAAGCCGCATCAGCTTCTTCCACGCCATCCCAGACCTTGAACCCGTCAACCTATATGCAGACGATACTGCGCTGGCGATGACTGTCGGTTATCCCGGCTATGTGACACCTGATAGCGATGGCTTCATCACCACCGAAATTGTGACTGATACCTATCAATTCACTATTACACTTGCCAGTGATCCGGATACAGTGTTGGTAGATGTGGGTGAGATTACGCTTGGCTCTGACCGCAATTACTTCATTGCGCTGATTAATACCGCAGCCGAGCCACTGTTCCTCGTCGTCCCGACAGACATTCCTTAAGGTATAACTG
>WGEI01000148.1 GCA_015492875.1 Anaerolineae bacterium
CAACAGCAACGGGCGGCGGGCTAGTATTGACCAGTTGGCTACCGATTGCGGCGGCAATGTCGAGGGCGAAGCGCTCGTTATGGTCGGCGATATTCCAGATGTGGAGTGAGCCATCGAGACCAGCGGCTGCCAGCAAACTGTTTTCCCCACTAAACGCCAATGTTTGCAATGGGACATCGACAGATAGCCGCTCATCTAATGGTTCGCCCGTGCTCAAGCTCCAAAAGCGCACAGTGCCGTCTTCGCCCGTGCTGATGATGGTCGCGCCATCGGCACTGAAGCGTACCGCGTTCACAGCGCCCTGATGCCCCTGCAGCGTAGCGCGCAAAGTGGGCAGTTGCTGGTGAATATCCCAAACATAAACGAGGCCATCTGCGGCGGCGGCAGCGATATAACGGCCAGTTGGGTGAAAAGCCAGGTCATAGACCGCAACGCCACGCCCCCGCAACACTTGTAACGAAACGCCTTCATCGCCCCACAAGCCATACAGCCAGACATCGCCACTTTCTCCAGCAGCGGCTAATGTGCGGCCATCCGGATGAAAGGCGAGGCTATGTACTGCGCCGCCGAAATGCTCCAATGTGCCGAGAGGGGTGGCCGTCGGTATGTGATAAAGGGCGATGGTGTTATCAAGGCCACCACTGGCGAGGATAGCGCTATCCGCCGAAAAAGCGAGGGCGGTGATTGGGCTTTGGTGCGGTTGCCATTCCACTTGCATACGGGGCGATGCGCCGTCAAGAGACCATAAGCGCAATGTGGCATCATCGCCGCCACTGGCCAACAACGCGCCATCTGGGCTAAAAGCGAGGCTCAAAATCGCAGCGCTATGCCCTTCTAGCATGGCGAGATTGCGGCCATTCACCATATCCCACAGCGCCAACAGCCCGTCTTGCCCGCCAGAAGCCATTAAAGCGCCCTGCGGAGAAAAGGCTAAAGTGTTCACGGGATGGCTGGCACGAATATCGCCGCTATTGAGGACGACAGCAACCTGTGTCGCGCTATCAGGGGGCGGGTCATCCTGCGCATAGGCGGGAAAAACTAGCAAGATGAACACGCCTATTAGAATTGAAAATCGCCAATGAATAGCCATCGTCGCACCTTCGTTTTGTGATGGATTTATTGTATGCGATAGCGCCTAGCAGAGCAAAATCGCCATCACTCGCCAATTTCCACTGTGCCGACGGTATACCACTCTGCGCCATCTTCGGTTGTGGCGATGAGGAACGCGCCATCTTGCGGGCGATAAAGCTTGATAGCAAGCTGGTATGTTCCCGCTGGTAAGGATGCACCGTCTGGTGTTTCTAAGATATGCCAATCGTATACGGGTGTGTTGGGCGGCCATGTGGTGGTGGGGCGGGTGTTCATTGCGGGATAGCCATCATGTTGGGCGACTAAGCGCCCGCCGCTATCGAGCAAAAAGGCCGAGACGGTGTAATCCTGTGCCAATGGCTCAGCTATTGACCACAATAAGCTGACTGCTCCACTATCGGGGTTATATTCAGCCGCCAATAATTGCATACCATTCTCATAGGTTGTGAGCGGTTCTTCAGGCGGGCGGTCATAGCGATAGATGATGAGGTCGATGAAGACGTTGACCGCGATAGCGTGCGGTTGGCGGAACTGCGCCGTCTCTACAAAGCCCGCTTTTTGCAAAATGCGCAGTCCGCTATCATCCGATGAATTCCAATACATGAACCAAACCGTGTCATACTGCTCCACCAATTCGGGCAGGCCAGTATAGTAGGTTTCGGTCTCCCACGTGCGCCAATTTTTCAAAGAGACGATGCGCGTTTGGGGCGGCAACAGCTGCTCGAAGTAATACAGCATCTGAAAATCGCCGCCGGCAATATCAATCAGCGCCAAGTCATCAGGCTGCGCCAGCGGGGCAACCTGTGCGGTGAGTTCGCGCCATGGGGGTTTGGGGCGGTCATAGTCCACGGTGGTCACGCCATACACCACCAGCACCGCAATCAGGAAAGCACGGGCGGGGGGGCGGAAATTGGCCACACCAAAGGCCAACAGCAGAACCAGCGGCGGCGTCAGGGTGGTGAGGCGGCGCGGCTGTAGCACTGGGATGAATTCATTGAGAATAACCACCAGTAAAAAGGGGATGAGCGCCCACATCAGCAAGAGCAGATGCGCCCCAAACGGGCGTAAGCGCGCTTGTATGCGGCGGCCATAGACCAACGTCACTGAGCCGAGAAGCGCCAGCCCCATGGTCAACGGCCACATATCACCAAACCACTTGCGGCGGATGTCGCGCAATAGCGCTAAACTGAGCGGCTGTGACCATTGGTAACCATCATGGCCAATTTGCTGCCGCCCGACCAACAGTAACCACGGTGAGAGCAAGAGCGCGCTAACAACCAAAGCGCCAACCGCCTGTAAGCGCTGCCGCCCGCGCAGGAACAAAAGCGCATATAGCCCCTGCACAATGCCCGTCAACGTGCCCAAATAGTGGGTATAGCTCACGGCGACAGTGCAGACAATCCAGATATATAAGGCACGACGCTCGCCAGTGCGCAACCAACGCAAAAACGCCCACATGCTGCTCGTCACCCAGAAGACCAGCCAAGTGTAATGGCGCGCCTCTTGACTGAGGAAAATCTCGCTATCAGCCAGCGCCATGAATAGCGCGGCCAGTAAAGGCACAAGCGATTGACGTGGGTTGCCCCCACGCGCCCGCACCACTTCTGCCGCTAGTAGTGTGATGACCGCAATGCTGAGCATAGAGGGCAAATAGCTGAAGTAGCGCAAACTCAATTCGCTGCGGCCTGCGACCTCTTGCCAAAGGCGGAAAGTAGCGAAATATAGCGGTGGGTGGGTATCGCGGGAGAGCGAAAGGATTAAATCGGGGTTATTGCTATGATAATAGGCATACCCTTCATCTACCCACAAGCTCAAGTTATCAATATGGACGATGCGTGATGCTGCCCCAAGCAAGAAAATGAGGACAAATAGCATCAGGCGAAAATTGCGTGATTGCAGCATGAACACTCCCGCTTTGTTCGAAAACTGTTGTTCACAGAGGGCGATTGTGGCATAAACAAGGGGTAATGGGCAAGTGCAGAGTTCAAAGAGCACTGAGCAAATATCAAAATTTTTTGAAAAATGGGCAAAAGCGAACACACTGGCTTGTTTTTGTGTTATACTGAGCGTACCATGATAATAATAAGCATTGATAAACCTCCTTGCGCAGCAAATTAAAAGGATTTTTACTTGGTCAACATTAGAAACCGTTGCAGTATAAACTGGCGCAAGATTATGCTGTGACAACATTGCCGAGGTGTTCTTATGTACCGCTATTATGCAACCGATTGGGTAGTCCGTCCTGTTGATAAAACCCAACTAGCGGAAGTCGTGCACGCCGCCGCGAAGTGTGGGTGCTTGTTGTTCTACAAGGACTCTACCCGCCGCGAAGATGGCATGTATATTGTGCCCTTCGTATTGCGTGCGCCATCTTATAGCGCGATGCAAACTTTTGTGCAAGCGGCCAAAACCGCTATGGGGTTAGATGATTGGCGCGAAATTCATGAAGATGAATTTGATGGTGCGCCATTTATCGGCAGCCGCATCGTTGGCTTTGACACCGTATCCGCCATTTATGGGCGAGCCAACGAACGCCAATTGCCGGCAACCCTCTAGGTCGCGCGCTGGCTGGTTGATAACAGCATCC
>WGEI01000149.1 GCA_015492875.1 Anaerolineae bacterium
CCACTGCCCATGAAGAGATGGAAGCACGTGGTGGCTGGGATCATCCTGATGTCATTAAAGAGCGGAAGAAGAAAGAACGCGCCGCCGCGAAAGCTGCTAAAGCGGCCAAATCTGGCGCTGCCTCTGCTGCTAAGAAAGCCGCACCCGCTAAGAAGCAGCTCTCTCCGGAAGAAGCTGAAAAAGCTAAAGCCGAGCGCCTCGCTAAACGTGAGGCTGCTTTAGCGCGTAAGCGTGCCCGCGAAGCACAGAAAAAACAAGACGACGAATAAAACCCAAACAGGGTCAAATGTCACACCCGGTAACGGTCAAATGGCCTTGCCGGGTTTTTCATTTTCGCTCTATGATGTCCTCGTGTCATCTCATTGTTTCAACTGCATCTAGGCAATTTTGCTGATTTTCGTTATGTTTATTGCGCTACAATATCAAGTGAGTCGATAGGAGTGAGCATGAGCGATTTGCATGAGCAGGTAATGGCCGCTCTCGGTACTGTCATTGAACCCGAACTACATCGGGATATTGTGTCATTAAATATGGTGCGCGATTTAGAAATCGAAGGCGATACCGCGCGCTTCACCATTGTTCTAACTACCCCAGCTTGCCCCCTGAAAGACGTTTTCGTGAAACTTTGCAACGAAGCGGTTATCGGTACAGTTAACGGCATCAATAAACTGGATATTCGTTGGGATTCGCAAGTTCCTCAAGATAGCCGTATTCATGGCCGTCTCAATGTGCCCATGAAGAGCATCATCGCTGTCGCTAGTGGGAAAGGTGGTGTCGGCAAGAGCACGGTCGCCACTAATCTCGCTGTCGCACTGGCGGAATCTGGTGCGAAAGTTGGCCTGATGGATGCCGATATTCTGAACCCCAACTTGCCACAAATGATGGGCACTGGGGTGGGGCGTCCACGTGTTGCTAATGGCAAAATGGTGCCTATCGAGGCTTATGGCGTCAAAATCATCAGTACGGGCTATTTAAGCGATCCTGATAAGCCGATGATTTTGCGCGGCCCCTTGCTTCATGGTGCAATTCGCCAGTTCTTCACTGATGTCGATTGGGGAGAATTGGATTACATGATTGTAGACCTCCCTCCAGGGACGGGCGACGCACCATTATCATTGGCGCAATCATTCCCCCTTACTGGCGTTATTGTCGTCACCCAACCTCAGGGCGTAGCGGTTTCTGATGCTTTGCGCAGCGTAGCAATGTTCGAAATGCTCAAAGTGCCTGTATTAGGTATTGTCGAGAATATGGTTGGCGAATTCTTTGGCGCAGGCGGCGGTCAGGTATTAGCTGAAGAGCGCAATCTGGCATTTTTGGGGCAAATCCCAATGCAAGCAGAGGTTCGTCAAGGGGGCGATTTTGGTCGTCCAGTTGTTGTTGCTCATCCTGATAGTGAAGCGGGTAGGGCTTTCCATGACTTGGCGCAAGCGGTAGCCGCTCGTGTAAGTGTCGTGATGCTACAGGCCGATAATGTCATCCCCATCGACATAATCGAATAGTCTAGCTACCTATACACTCAAGCGCATAACAAGGGGCATCAAATGCGATGCCCCTTAATCGTCCATGCCCAAAACTTTAATCTCGTCACTACTACCAACAGGGTTATATCTCCCTATCGTTAGCCAGAACAGGAAACTGATGAATAGTCCCAGCCCGATACCTATCAGCGTTTCTGTGTGCAAATCTTTCAAAAAGGCGTTATGACGAAGGAGTAGCCCCACAATAATGAGTAGCGCTAACCCCAGCTTGCGCCGCTTTATTTCAATACGCTGGTAAACAATAAGCAGCAATGTTGCCAGCACCGTCACAAAGAAAATATATTGCCCATCCATATATCACACCCTCTCTAATTGACCATATATTCGCTTAACTCCGCTATTCTCAATTATAATGTTTGTTGGTACAACCACCTATTGTCAGTTAGATGTTTGAGAGGCTTGTTTGTGCTATAATGCTCTTGCTTCACATGTAAGGAGTTTTATGGATGCTCAACATTAATGTTTCCAAAATAGACCAAGTCGCTTTGATTGAAGTTCAAGGTCGTATCGACAGCACAACCGCTTTAGAATTCGGGCAGGCCTTAGCTGCGACTATTGATGATGGCGAGCGCAATATCGTTTTAGATTTAGCCAATGTTGATTATATGAGTAGTGCTGGTCTCCGTGAAATTGTCTCTGCCTTGAAGAAGGTCAAACGTGCTTCTGGTGACTTGCGCATTGCTCAGCCTTCTACCCGTGTAAGCGAAGTTTTAGAGATGGCTGGTTTAGATACGATTCTCCAGATTTTCCCTAATCAAACAGACGCTGTCAGTAGCTATTAATTGCCCGCTGCTATGAAATTGAGAGAGGGTGAGTATGTCTAGCGAACGCCGCCTGCGCATTCCCGCAACTCTGGAAAGTATTAAAGAGGCGGTGCAATTTGTCATCGAAGCAGCTCAAGATGCTGGCCTTTCTGATGACAGCATATATCATTGCGAACTATCGCTAGATGAAATCTTAAATAACATCATTGAACATGGTTATGCACTTGATAAAGACGGTCAGGTTATTGACATCATTTGCCAACTTCACGATGATCGCTTGGTCATTATCGTTGAAGACGATGCACCACCATTCAACCCCCTTACTATGCCTGACCCAAATCCCGAAGAGGAGCTAGAAAAACGTGCTATTGGGGGATGGGGCGTATACTTTGTAAAGCAGTATATGAACCAAGTTTCTTATACCTATACCCCCAATAAACGCAATCGCTTTGTGATGGAAAAGCGGCGCTGAGCTTTATTTATTGCGATTTCCATCCGTCAATATCGTTCAAATCCAGCAGCTCAAATGGTGGTAGATAATTGCCTTCACAGTCTTGCGCCGTAGGTGGAATATCCGTGCGTCTTTGGAGCAGTGGATTTTCTGGCACAAAATAATTCCACGCCGCACGGGATATTTCTTCCACTAAAGGCCACAACCGCGTGAAATCTTGAAACTCAACATCTTCCCATAGGTAAACGGCAATCACGTAATCATGCCCATTCGGCGGGAATACAATCCCCGCATCGCCCACAGTGCCCCCAAGCCAGCCGTTTTTATGCGATATGCGCGTGCCCGGTGGCAGCCCTGCCTGTAATAATCGCTCCAAATTATTGCCACTCATTAACTCCAGCATCTGGCGGCATTCGGTTTGATTGAAGCTGCCATTGGGGAAGGCTACCATTAGACCAGAACTATAATTGGCACAATCGTAAATCATGTTGAAGATAGTGCCCATATCTTCAGCCGTTGTTTGGTTGAAGGGGTCTGGCTTTGTATCGAAATTGGGGTTCGGAGAGGTTTGAGGTGCAGGGATAGACCCCAATTGTTGCCCCTCTATACCTAGGTCAAATGGTGCAGTAATGAATGTATTGCGCGCACCAATATATTGAGCGGTATTTGTCACGCTGGCGATACCTGCGAAGATTTGTTGGGGGCCGCCGCCAATGCTCTGCATAATCAAATTGGATGACGAGTTGTTACTGCATAATAGTGAGTTGGCCATCAACCACGCTTCTTCTCGCGTTGGCGAAAAATCTAAATTGCGAAAATAGTCCACCAAAATAGCAACCTTGATGGTACTCGCAGCAGAAAAGGCTACATCCCCTAAAATGTTCAGCTCTTCACCCGTGATGAGATCCATAATATAAATCGATGCAACAGTTGTTTGCCCATCATAAATGAAGCCTTGTGAATCAAGGTATGTGATAATCAATTCCCGCAAAGTTTCCAACGATGGGCGATGCGCCTCTGAATTTTGCATAGGTAACACCACAGTGCGCTGAACAGGATCGCGCAGCGCCGCATCAATCATGTCCATAGCGCGCTCTATATCCAGCTCAAAACCGGCATTCCCCGCATAAGTGGTTAACGTAGTCAAATCGTAGCCGGGCCGCCCCGGTGGTTTATCATAGCGTGCGCTGATGTCTTGTAAAAATTGCTCCAGCAAACCCCGCTGATAATCTGCGCTCAGTGGGATATTATGCGCGATTGTCCGCCCTTGCCCCAGCATATGATTGATAAACCGCACCCAAAAGCCAGAGCCACTATCCCCTGCGGCCAGCGCTTGGGCGATCATCGTCTCGCGGTTTGTTCTAAAACCAATTGCCGCTGGGTCAAGTAAGATAGGGCTTTCGTTATAGTAAAGCACAACAGGCGCGGCATAGGTTTCTTCCCAGCGTGCCATCGCCTCCGCTGGTTGCATGCCACCAACAGGTATGCCAGCGACCACAACATCGCTCGGTAAACGGTCTTCTTGCTGGCTAAAATTCACTAACTCGATTGTGAATAGCCCAATCGCCAGCAATATGCAAATCCCAGAGATAATCGGTAAAATTGGCCAGCGGCGCTGCTTGCGTCGTCTACCCAATGTTATATCGGTCATAGTTCAGCTCTGTTGCCTCATTGATTAGCGTTAAGGCTTGCAAAATCGCTTCATACTGAAATCGCTTCATAGGCGGCAATTGCTCAATATCAAACCATCGGTAACCTAACAGTTCATCACTCATTACGCCAATTGCATCCTTAGGCTGGCACAGATACGCCATATCCAAATGCCCACGATAAGTAATTTGGGCAGATACCAATCTCAGCGGCTCTATATCCATCGACAGTTCTTCACGTATCTCACGCTTAACTGTCTGGTCTGGCGCTTCATTGCGCCCAATCCATCCCCCAGGCAATCCCCATGGATGCAAGGGGTGGTATACATGCTCGACTAGCAGAACTTGATTTTGCGCATTAAATATGATAGCGACAACACCAATCGAGTATTTAGGCTGTATCAAGCGATATAGACGTGCCGCTAATCCAATGAGGTGCGGTATACGCCTGATAAAATGCGCTAAGCGCACTCTACCTTGTGGATTTTGCATAGGCTCTCATTCATAACTTTAGGCAGCTTCGGCATAGCCCTCTGCTTCAGTCTATCCCACACCCTAAGTGCAGTCAATTGCTACTTACTTCCCCCAGATGATGCGGGTTCTCTAACGACAAGCCAACGTTAGGATTGTTAGAATCGTGATATACTTACCATTGTTTACGAGGGCTTTACATAATAAGGTATACATCTGGTGTCGCAAACATCCTTAAACTTCTTAAACCTATTTGTTCGGCCACCAGGGGATTTGCTATTTTTCCTGATTGCGGTCGCCATGTTACAAGCGGCTTTTGGGATGGCATTGGGGCATCGTTTGCGCCGCCCCCAAAGTAACCTCCCACGCCGCTATGTTTGGGCAACGTTCGCCGCCTTGCTCGCTTGGGCACTTCTGCTTGTTGGGGCTGTTGTTGCCCTGATTACCGAGCAAAGCGCTATTTTAGTGCTCCCGCCCCTAGAGCGCTTTGTCACCGTTGCCACAATTCTCGTCATTAGCTGGGCTTTTATCAGCACCGACCAATTTAAGCCGCCGCGCTTTCTCGGCCTAGCTGCGCTCTTGATATTCCTCCTCATCGCCATCGGCTATATTTTCACCGCAATTAAATGGGGCGAATTAGCAACACAGATAGATTTTAACCTCACCATCTTCAGCGTGACTTGGGCATTTGTCGCCGCTGTCATCTCCTTACTTGGTACAGTAGTGATATTGGCCTATTTCCGAAAAATCATCGATGCGCCGTTAAAAATTGTTTTCTTCATCATCTTGCTTTTGGGCTTTATCACCACCCTTGTGCAAACAGCGCAGGGTAACCTCATTGGCGAATTTTCTGGCCCATCCCGTTTAGCTTTGGCGGCAGCCCTCAGTCTTATCCCCGTCGTAGTATATCGCATGGTCGTTGCCGACTTACAATCAGAAGCATTAAGCATAACACCTGCGCCATCCCCACTAGGACAGGCCAAATCAGAAGCGCCACCATCACCACCCCCTAAACGCGAATTATCACCCATAGAGCGCGAATCCGTACAACTCATGCGGGCGCTCGGCATTATCCTTGATGCTGTTACCCCATCAGCCATACCAGAACAAGTGGTACATGCCGCCCTCGAAGTGCTTAAGGCTGATATTGGCTTGCTACTGCGCTTGCAAGATGCCAATTATGCCGATATTGTCTTCGCCTATGACCGAGCATTAAAGCAACCCATTGCCGGTCTATCGCTAAATTTGAGCACACAGCCCACCTTACTTAATGCAATAGACCGCCGCGCCCAACGCCCGCTCCTTGTTGATCGCAATATCGATGAACTGCAAGACCTTTACACCCGCTTAGACATCACAGAAACAGGTCCAGCCTATATCCAACCCCTTGTTTATCGCAATGAACTGATTGCTGTTCTCATTGTGGCCTTTCCCTATAAAAAGCAGGAAATGTTACGGGGGGAAGAGGAGTTACTTAAAAGCATCGCCGTTGTATCTTCGGGCTTGCTGACTTTAAGCTATGCTGCTCAAGAAGCCCGTCGTATGGCAGAGGAGCGCGCCATACAAGCGATTATTGAGGGTAAACCGCTGGATGATGTTGATGAGCAGGACGTTATCAATGCCCGTCAAGCCCTAGAAGCCGAATTACAATATGCACGAGAGCAAATTTCGCAATTGAGCAAGCAGGTGATGGAACTCCAACTTCAGCTAGATGATGAGCGCAGCCGCGTTGCCCAACAGCTAGAAGATTCACAAGAAGGCCAATCCATCTCCCAGCAAATTCTTGCCTTGAAGGAAGAACAGCAGAAACTCGCTCAACAGCGCGATATGCTGGCGCGCAGCGTGCAACAAGTAGAGGCCGCCATTACTGGGGCGACTGCAACCGATGATACACAGGTTGTGCAGTCGATGGTTGAGGCGCTCCAACGTGAAAAGGCCGATTTAGAGGCGCAGCGCGACCGCTTGCTACGCGAATTAGATGAATTGCGCGCCGATGACCGCGCGTTTATCCCGCAAGAGATGCAAGCGCTCCTTGATAAAATGAGCGCCGAAAAAGCACAACTAGAAGCCGAGAGCGAGCAACTCCGCAATCGTCTACTTCACCTAGAATCACAATTAGAAGCGTTGGGCGTAGAAGGTGGCTTATCTGGCTTACCAGAACTCATTGCCCGATTGTTTGAACAACGTACAGCGCTACAAAAGCAGTTAGATGCTGCCAATACAGACCGCGAGGTGCTTTTGCAAGAGCGCGCTCGCCTCAAAGAGCATCTTCACCAAATCCGTGAATATGATGAGCGCATTCAAACTTTACAGGCTCAGGTTAAAAATCTCGCAGCTGACCGTGAAGCGGCGCTAAAACAACGTGACCAACTGCGTATCGAGCGCGATGAGGCTTTACAACGGGTAGACGTACTAAAACAGCAACGCGCCCAACTTTTAGCCCGCGCATCTGGCCTTGAGCTAGAAATTGCCGAGCTGAACGAGCAAATTACACAATATCGAGAACAACTCCGCACATTAGCGGATGAGCGCATTGACTTACAGGCGAAATACGACCGCCTTTTTGCCCAACATGAAGCGCTACGCAATGAACGCGACCAGCTCCAACGCCGCCTACAAGAAAATGGCCAGCAACCGCCTGTGGTAGATGAGGAACGTATCAAAGCGCTTCAACAGATGGTTGATGAACTCACGGAACAACGCAACCAGCTAGAACGTGAACTTAACCAAACTCGTACCGCAATGGCGCTACTTGAAGATGACCTTGAAAAAGCGCGTAAAGAGGCACAGGAAGCCGTTCATAAAGTTGCCTCCTATCAAGTGGAGAACCCTGAATTGCTGATGGGGTTAGTGCAAGAGTTGCGCACGCCCATGACCTCGATTATTGGCTATGTGGATTTACTGCTTGGCGAATCGGCGGGGATTCTTGGCGAGATGCAACGTAAATTCCTACAGCGGGTTGCCGCTAACGTTAACCGCCTTGCCTCGATGCTAGATGACCTTGTGCACCTCACAGAACTCGATACCGGCCAATTTGTGATGGAGCCAGAGCCAGTAGATGTTATCCAGCTTATCGAAAACGCTTTGACCAACGCCACCACCCAATTTCGAGAGAAGGCTTTAACCGTTCATCTGAACTTACAAGAAGATTTACCACCGATTCGCGCCGACCGTGACGCCCTCACTCAAGTGATTGGCCAGTTACTCACAAATGCCTATTTGGTCTCACCACATGGCACAGAGATTTTCATCACTGCCCGCCGCAATAATGTTCAACTATCCGATGAAGCCGAACCCGTAGATGCCTTGTATGTTGCTGTAGAAGATAGAGGTGGTGGTATTGCTCCAGAAGATGAGCTGCGTGTATTTGCCCGCAAATACAAAGCCGAGCATCCGCTCATTCAAGGGCTGGGCGATACTGGAGTAGGGCTATCTGTGGCGCGGGCGCTCATAGAGGCGCATGGTGGTAAATTGTGGCTCGAAATTAAACGCGATGTAGGCAGTATTTTCTGCTTTGCGTTGCCCTATATTGAAGCAAATAGTTCTACAGAAACGCTTGAGCAAACGACAGAGGGATAACATGCGGCGCGATATAGGTAATGAACTGATGGTGGCAATTGGTGCAATAGGCGTGCTAGCAATTGCGCTGATTTTTGCTGTGCTTTTATCTTTATCAGCAAATCCCGACGTAGTCCCATCCCAATTAGAAACAGCCGCCAATACTGCCTCTTCTAATGTAGCTGAAGTAGTAACTACTCGTACAGTGTCGGTTATCTCATCGCCACAACCAGCCACAGACGAAGCAACGCCTACTGCCACCTCTACCCCAGTGGCTACAGAAACGCCTCGCGCGATCATTCGTGTCGCATCTGCAACGCCGACACCCACTGATACCTTATCGCCTACTCGCCGCCCCTCCCGTACACCGCGCCCGCCAACTGCTACCACCGAGCCAACTGCTACCAATGCGCCAACCCATACACCAACTGCAACCGCAACGCCTACCGCGCCGCCAACGGCAACACCGACACCAGCTGCATCTGCGACGCCTCTTGCTGGCGATGGCTGTTCTGTCCCTGATGGCTGGCAACCCTACACATTGCCAGATGGCATTTCACTGGCCTCTGTAGCTAATGCGACAGGCAGTTCAATGGTCGAACTTGCACTCGCCAATTGCTTGACAAATATCTATGTCGTGGGGGCTGGCTCAACCATTTTTGTGCCACGTATGCCTGAATTTACTACAAATGCC
>WGEI01000150.1 GCA_015492875.1 Anaerolineae bacterium
AAATCACTGAACTATAAAAGCAGCCATTCGTTTATTTTTCTACTCACATCCCCCCCCTTGCGTCAGGCGGCGGTTATGGCTATCTTTAGCATAGTCTCGAAGCTATCTGTGGAGCATTGCCGGTGAACCCCCTCTTTCTCTTACTCGGTATCGCGTCTATTGTCTTGGGCATCCTCTCGTTTTTCCCAAAAACGGCTGGCATCGTCATGATGACCTCGCGCCAGCAAGATCGCCAGCGCAACGTCCAATCGCGCAACTTTCGCCTTGCCACTGGCATCACCCTCATTATCATTGGTCTCGCTTTTATTGCCCTAGAACTTTCTGCCGCATAATGAAGAGCAACCGCCTACCTCGCCCTGTATCGCAACTCATCTTCAGCCTCATTGCCGCTTTCTTGTTGGGCGTGGCGCTGTTTTCGATACCCGTCTCGCCCTCGCTCTCACAGCCCGTATTGCCCACCAGCCCACCCGGTGCTTTGCTGGGTAGCCAGTATGTGCGCGCATCGCGGCTCGGCATCACCTTCATCTCTTCTGCCCAAGACCCAGCCTCGCCCGAACGTTACCGCAATGCGCTATTACTGGGCGCGGGCTGGAATCGTTGGCCGCTCTACTGGCACGCCGTAGAGCAGGGCAGTGGCGCGTTTAACTGGGAAGCCTATGACCGCGTTGTCACCGATGACCTCAGCAACGGCTTACAGATTAATGCCATTCTGCTCGGTATGCCGAATTTCTATCGCGATGGTGACCGCCCCGCTGGTTTGTACGCACCTATCTTCAGTGATGGCACAGATGTACCCGGCGCTGGTAAAAGCATTAATCCCCAGAATTTCTGGGCGCGCTTTGTCTTCAGTGCCGTGCAGCGCTATAAGCCCAGCGGCACATTGTCTATTTCGCGCGGATGGCCATCAAATGTCGGCGTGCGTGTTTGGGAGGTGTGGAACGAGCCGGATTTTGAGCAGTTTTGGGGGGGGAGCATTGCCGACTATGCCCGTTTGCTCAAGGTGGCTTATCTCGCTGCCCATAGCGCTGACCCTGATGCGCAGGTGATGTTTGGCGGTTTGCTCTATGCCACCAATACAAATTGGCTAGAGCAGGTATTGCGCATCTATAGCCAAGACCCCTTAGCATCCGCCAATAATTGGTTCATGGATATAGTGGCTATTCATAGCTATAGCTATCCCGCCCGCACATTTTGGCTGGTCAACTGGACAGAGCAAACGCTCAAGGCCTTTGGGCTATCGCGCCCCGTCTGGGTGAACGAAAGCGGCGTCTCTGTTTGGAATGACTATCCGGGGCCAGTTTGGGCGAGTTCGCCAGAGCAGCATACGCTCCAAGCCACCGCCGAACAAGCCGCTTGGTATGTTATACAGAATACCGTGCTGGGGTGGGCGGCTGGCGCTGATGTCGTCTTCATTCACCAGCTTTATGACGATTGTGGCAACCAGCCCGCCGGTACGGATTTCCCGCCTCATCAAGGCGAGTTATGCACCGCTGGCACTATTTGCTTCGGCGACGCTTTCGGCCTGTTTCGCAATCCACCAGATGCCGCCTGTTTCAGCCAACACCCCTTTGCTGGCACGCCGCGCCCCACCGCCACTGCCTACCGGTTATTGGCGCGCGTTTTTGGCAACGTGCCCTTTGGTAACCCCCAAACGGATATTATCGATGGCATGGCGCAACTGGTGACCTTTGACCGCCCGCAAACCAACGAACGCATTTACATTCTATGGAATCGCACCTTCAGCCCGGTATCTGTGGCCGTGCGCGCTGGTGGTAGCCGCGCCTCGCTTTATACGTTGGACGACGAGGCGACCATCACGCCTGATAGCGAGGGTTTTTATAAACTAGACCTCGCCCCCGCTGAGCCGGATAGCGTTCCCAACTTAGAGGCTGGCGATGTGAGTGGGATTGGTGGCGCGCCCGTTTTGCTCATCGAGCGTTTCAATGGCCCATTAACGCCGCTCGATGCCACGCCGCCCGCACAAGCGGCTACGCCCGATATGGTGCTCACTGTGACGCCGGGTCCAATTGTGCCGCCGCGCCCAACGGTTGACCCCGCCCTTGATCGTGTGCCGCCCGTCACCTCCATGGCGCCGCTGCCCGCTGTCAGCCCGCCGGTCTTTGATGTGCTCTGGCACGCCACCGATGACAGCGGCATTGACCGTTATTTGGTGTGGGTGCGTGTTGATGGTGGCAACTGGCAACCATGGCTAGAAACCCAACGCACA
>WGEI01000151.1 GCA_015492875.1 Anaerolineae bacterium
CATCAAAGGCCAAGCCTACATCCGCGCCTGCTTCACGCACTTTTTGGGCTAAGGCCTGTAAATTAGCCTCGTCCTGAGGATTGGCGGGATGATTGGGGAAATCGCCATCTGGCTCAAGATATAGTGGGATAATTTCATGCCCCCACAGCTGCAAAAGGCGAGGGATGAACAGGCCTGCTGTGCCATTGCCAGCATCTACGGCAACCCGTAGAGCGCGCGCCATGGGAATGCGTTCGGCAATGTCGCGGGTATATTGACCATATGCACCTATTTCCACCTTGCGCTCACCGCGCCCATGAAAAAAAGCGCCTCGATGAATGATAGCTTGTAAACTCTGGAGCGAATCGCCATAAATAGTGCGATTGCCAATACATAGCTTAAAACCGTTGTGTTGTGGGCCAAGATGACTGGCCGTCACCATCACGCCCCCAACAGAGCCTAATTTCACGGCGTGCCAATAAACGAGCGGCGTAGCAACAAGGCCAATGTCTACGACATGCACGCCGCTAGCTTGCAACCCGTTCATAAGCGCGTCTTGCAACGAAGCAGAGGTGTGACGATTATCGCGCCCAACGACACAGGTGTTGATGTTCCCCATCTGCTGCAACCATGTACCGAAAGCGCGCCCAAGCGGATGAGCAACTTCTGGCGTCAAAGCCGGGTTATCGCCCTGTGCGAGGCCGCGTATATCGTATTTCTTGAAGATACTGGCTTGTAGCGTTGCCATCACTTTTTCACCCCGCCTTTTTTCTCTTTCATGACCAGCGTCTGTTTAACATAGACCCGCATATTATCGGGAATATCGTCCTGAACATGGACGCCGGGGCCGACTTCTGCACTGCGCCCAACTTTCACCCCCGGCATGGTCATGACATCGACGCCGAGAAACGCATCACGCCCGATAATCGCGCCGAGTTTATCGCGCCCACTGTTGACGCGCTGCCCTTTCACCACGCTGGGTACATGGCCATGGTCAATGCGCAAATTGGCCGTTGTGCAACCTGCGGAGAAATTGACGTTTTCGGCAAATACAGAATCCAGTACGCGGCAGGCGTGCATTTGGCAGCCCGCAGCGACATAACTACGGGCAACTTCTGTGGTAAACCCAACGTTTGCGCCATCTAGCACCATTGATTGGCGCACTAAGGCATTATTGCCAACAATCACCCCCGCACCAAGATAAGCAGGGCCTACGACAGCGGCGCCGGGGAAGACTTTTGCGCCTGCACCGATGAAGACATCGCCGACAAGCGCGGCAGTCGGCGCAATATAAGCGCTCTCGGCAACTTGTTGGCCTTTTATTTGGCTGAGGAAGTAATTCATCACATCGAGCACATGCCACGGATATTTGAGGGCGCTCCAATGTCCGCTATAGGGCACAACGCGGAAATCTTGCGTTTTAAGCAAAGCGTCGATGGCGCGCTCATAATGGTCATCGGTTGTTTGCGGCTTTTCATACTCTGCCCGAATAGCATCAAGCACACGGCCTGCATTGGCGTGCATATGGGCGACAATATTCACTAGATTGCTGGGGCGGTTTTCTGCGCCGGGCTTCTCAATGATACCAGTGAGGCGGTTATCATCTGCAACGACCAAATAGCCGCCGGGGAAATACGCATCCATTTCATAGCCCGCAATATAAGAGCGCGTTGGGTCTTGCTGGTAAGCGCTGAGCATGGACTGATGCAATTCATCATCCACAACATCATGTACCTGAACGGCATAAATAGGGGTATTGCGCCGCCCTTCCAGCACTGGCTCAATTTGCAACAGGGCATCGCCTTGCCCTTTCGGCTCAGTTTGTACAACAACGTGAACTCGCATACCATCGATATGGGCGGTATAGTCACGGATAGTCGCTTCGTTTTCGGCACTGGCAATAATCACCGCTTCATCAAAGCCGAGTGTTTGATAGCGGCGCAGGCGATTCACCAGCAAGGGTTCATCACCAAAGCGTAAAAGCAGCTTCTCTTGTAAAGGCCACATGCGCGATGATGTACCACCGGCAAAAATGACCAGTAAAGGATTAGCAGGCATATTCACTCCTTTTGACGTGCAATAATGGGACATTATACCGCAAGGATGCGTTATAGGGTTGCGCAGGTTGGCAGCAAAGCAATACAATGAGGTTAATACGAGAATCCGTTGAGTACCATGACCGATTCATTACAATCACACACCCAAACACAAACCGAGCAACCTCAAGCGACAGGTCAGCTGGGGCGCGGTCGGCTAGAGCAAGCGTTAAACCGCGCGCTAGAGGCTGGTCCCGAAGCCATTGCCCAACAACTGCGCTATATTCTGGCCATTAGCCAAATGACGGCACTGCAGCCAAAACAACAAACTTATACCACGGAACCCCTCTCTATTGGCGAAGCTCGTTTACAGGCATTGGTTGAGTTTGCCCAAGCATTAAACCAAACACAGCTCAAATCATTGATACGTGAGATACAACAAATCGATGATGACTATACGCGGCTCGGCTTAATCATTGATTTAATTCCCTATATTCCGCCAGAGCGGCAACTGGGGTTTATAAAAAATATCTGGCAACAACTCATGAAAATCACGAATGCCGCCACTCGTGCCCAAATTTTGCTGAAACTGGCCCTGCTCATTGAGGGCTTAGATGAAACGCCTGTGGCTAGCTCCTCGCTCATGCAGATTATTAAACTGGCGCAAGATATTGGTGACCAAGAAGCGCGTTTACGGAGCTTGATAGCGCTGGCAACGCATTTGCCACCAACTATAGCGGTGAAATTACAGCATCGCATTTTAGATGAGTTGGACGAGAGCGGTAATGACAGGCTACGCTGCAACATGTTATCGGCGCTCAGCAAGCACATTGCCAAAGAGGGGCTAATTCGAGCTTTACAATGTGCCGAGGGCATTGACAACGCCGCCGAGCGCGCCCGCGCTTTAACCGCTTTGGCGCATAATCTACCAGAAGCATTGCGCCCGCGCTTGCGCCTAGAAGCGCTAAAAGCTATCGAAACTATTCAATCTGAGGATGAACGCGCAGAAGCATTGATTGCGTTCGCTCCACATTTGGAATATGCCACAGAGAACCAACAATTCCCTGAAATTTTAGAGCAGGCGTTAACTATCGCCATAGAGATTAATCGCCGCCCGTTGCGCGCCCGCGTTCTCGTCGCACTAGCCCCACATTTAACCAGCGCTTTACCAGGGGAAGCTTTAGCGGCGGTGCATGCGTTAGATAATGAGCACGACCGCGCCATGTTATTGGCAGAGCTTGCGCCTACGCTTCCCGCCAATATGCTGGTGGCAAGCCTCGCCGTCGCCCATACCATGCGGGAACAAGATGCCCGCGTTCATGCGTTGACGGTGTTAGCGCGCTATGCCCCCAAATTGGCGCAAGAGCAAACTAGGCTCGATGCGCTGGCCGCTGCCTCTAACTTGCCACATTATTTTGAACGGGTAACAGCGTTGATGAATCTGGTAGATATTTTGCCAGAGCCGCTACAAGAGCAAGCCTATAACAATGCGATTGAAACCACCAAGCAAATTGAGAACGAAAATGCCCGCGCCCGTGCCATCAGCATCTTAGGCAACCACTTGCCGGCACAGCGATTGCCCCAAATCGTAGAGATAGCCCAAGCATTTGAAGACCCCCAGCTGCGTTTGAACGCCCTCTCTAACATTGCCACACGCTTACCACCAGAACAGCAAAATGGCATTTATCGAGACTTGTTGAAGTGTGTGAAAGCCCTACCCTATGCTTATAAGCAAGCACGGTCGCTCATCAACATTTTGCCACTTTTGCCAGCAGACCTCTTAGAAGAGGCGCAATATATCGCAGATAACATGCGTGACCCATTAGACCGCGCCACAATTTACACCACGCTCTCGCAAAATTTAGCGCCAGAAGCGCGAAAAAAAGTGCTGGCTAAAGCATGGCAACTCATCCCATTGATTGACGAAGGGTATGACCGCGCTACGGCGCTGGCGGCAATTGCCCCGTTTTTACCGAAAGCGCTGCGTC